>JAFMJU010000282.1 GCA_017853285.1 Gemmataceae bacterium | reverse complement strand
CTCCCCTGCGGTCCCTCGAGCCGGTCCGGGGCATGCCCCTGGAGGTGGTGTGGTGCAACCAGACCAAGGTGGTGGACCTTTCCCCCCTGGCTGGTTCGCCCCTGAAGCATTTGCGGTGCCAGGACACCAAGCTGGCCAGTCTGGAACCGTTGGCGGGTTGTCCCCTGGAGACCATGGAGTGCCATCGGACCGAGATCCGTTCGGTGGCTCCTCTGGAAGGGATGAAGACCCTGCGGGTGCTCAACATCCATTCCACCCGGGTGGAGGATCTTAGCCCGCTCCTGGGGTGCCCCCAACTGAAAGTGCTTTGGTGCACAGTTGTCCGGGAAAGGGACAAGCCGGTTCTGGACAGGATGACCTGGCTGGAGCACCTCAATGACAACTCATTGGCGGATTACCGTTTCCGGATCCCATAGTTCGGGGCGGCCCACTCTCCCCAATTGCCCCGGTCTTCCGCTCCTTGGCATTTCAACTTGATTCCCAGTTTGGTTTGGGAGTATCTGCCAGCGTTGGTTCCCGGCCTGGAGCCCGAACGCTGGAGAGCGGCATGCTGGGGTTATTTTTGGGATTGTTGCTGTCCCCCGGCCAGGTGCCCACGGCACCCGGGCTGATTGCCATCCCGTCGCAGGACGGGGAGGGTGGACCCAAACTGAATTTTCTGGAGGTTGAAACGCTGGGGCGCGGACCGGTGCACGAGGCGTATGCCGCGGCCGGGGCAGCCCAGAATTTTTCCGGGAACCATTGGGTGACCGAGCCGCCGCCGGCCGCGTTGCTGGAAATACCTCCCGGTCTTGGAACCACACCCACGCAAATCTGGATACCCGGGTACTGGGAACGGGATCCCGAGGAAAACAACTGGATCTGGGTCAGTGGATGCTGGCGTGAGCCACCCATTGGTTTTGGATGGTTGCCGGGCTATTGGACCCAGTTTCGTGCCAACCAGTGGCGCCGCGTGGGCGGGGTGTGGTCGCGGGGTGATGGCGACACCTTTTCCCTGGAATACACCCCGGCACCACCACAACAGGGGTCCATGAACGGGGGAACACCGCCGCGGCTGGATCCCCGCGACGGCCGGTCCAAGGGACTTATCTTCAGCCCGGCAGGCTGGGACTGGAGCGGCAACCGGTATAGCTGGCGGCCAGGCCGCCTGGAACGGTTTGCTGAATCCCAGGTCTGGCAGGAGCAGCGCCAGACATGGACCCCCGCGGGTTACATCCCCTCGGACGGCTACATCGACCACCGGCTGGGCGCGAGGGGCATCGCCTACGCGCCCCTCAGGCCGGTGGCATCCGGTGCCGCCCCGCGACGGAACCCGGTCGCCGACCCGGCGACCGAAGCCGTCCAGCCCGCCGCCGTCTGGAACGCCAACGCCTGGATCGAATGCTCCTGGCGGGACCGGACAGGTAATTATTATTTAGGCGATTATTATAGTAACTTTTGGAAAAATAGTGGCATGGTTCCGGCCCGGGACGCCCGGCGACGGAACGGCGACCCGTGGCTCCAGTGCATCGAGGACCAGTCGGCGCTGGATGACGCCACCGTCCGCCAACTCGCGTGGCAGCACACCGAGCGTTTGCGGGGTCGCCAGCAACCCCCGGCACGGCAGATAAAGCTTGACCAGAAGATCCCAGCGGGCGCACCGCAACCCACCGTGCTACCGGCCGGCAGGTTGAACCTGAATGACCCGAACCGGGATCGCATGATCCGGATGGTTCTGGACGGTCTGGACCACCAAAACCGCCTGGTCCGGGCGCGCATGGAACTCGAACGGGACAAGCTGGAAGGCAAGCGACTCATCCTGAAAACTCCGCAAGCAGAGAAGCGGAAGGAAGAACCGGAGGAGCTGACGCCCTTCCAAACGGTAAAACCGGAAAAATAATCGTTTAATTAACTATCCGACCAAAATTAACCATATTGCCCATAAGTTTTTAGCTATCTAGCCTTCCCATTCTTGTTTCCGGGGAATATTTCCTTGGCGTTGACCGATTCCGTGGCGGGGGTGGAACCGTCCAGGAAAAAGTCCGCAAGCATCCCCCGGAGACTGCATCCATGATCTGGAAGTGTTCCCTGGCCTTGGTGGCCGGGATTTCCTTGGCCGGATTCGCATCCGCCCAACAGGGCGCCCAGCAGAGCGCCGCGCAAGGCGCCGCCCAGGCCCCTGCCAAGCCCCAGGCCTCACAGGCTCCGGTTCGCCCGCAAGCCTCACAGGCCCCCCAAGCACCACAGGCTCCCCGCACCAGGAAGGTGATCGTGAAGGAGTGCGTCCCCGAGACCTACCAGGTTAAGGTGACCACCTGGCAATCCGAGATGGTCGACCAGACCGTGCGTGTCCCGCACAAGGTGATGGTCGAGGAGACCCGCACCCGGCCGGTGATCGACACCGAGTGGGTGACGGAGATGCGGGAATGCCGCCGCACGGTGGTGGACTGCGTCCCCACCGAGGAGACCCGCACGGTGTACCGCAAGGTGACCACCTGCCAGCCGGTGACCACCATCAAGCGCACCGTTGTGGACAACGGCCACTGGGAATGCGTGGAGGTTCCCACCCTGTGCCACCAGATCAAGGAGCACTTCAACGCCAAGCATCCCTGCCGCAAGGGTGGCTGCGACTCCATGATCTACCAGCACATGATCGACTCCTGCTGGGACGGCGCCTATGACATCAAGGGCGGTTCCGTGAAGGGTGGCTCGATGAAGGGCGGCGTGAAGGGTTGCGAGCCCGTCTGCGAGAAGCCCGTCCCCACCCGCACCAAGCGGGTCTGGAAGTCCTGCCCCCAGGTGGTCGAGACCCCCTGCACCAAGATGCAACGCGTCACCGAATGCGTGCCCGAAACCATCACGGTGTGCGTGAACAAGAAGGTGTACCGCACCGAGGTGGAGCAGAAGCCCGTGCGCGTCTGCAAGAAGTCTTGCCGCATGGAGACCTACACGGTGCCCGTCTGCAAGACCGAGTGGACCACCGAGACCCGCCAGGTGTGCCGCAAGGTGCCCGTGGAGAACTATGAGACCCGCACCCGCTATGTGACCCGCTGCACCGAGCAGGAGGTCCCCGTGGAAGAGTGCGGTTCCTGCTGCGGCCTGTTTGACGGATGCGACCTGGGTTGCGGCAAGCTCGGCCGTCTGGCCGGGCGGATCAAGGCCCACAAGATCCACAGCTTCCCGGTGGCCAGCCACGGTTGCACCAAGGGTTGCGACTGAGACTGAATCCGGGGAAACCGGAAATCAAACACGGGCTGGGCCGGCGGATGTTTCGCCGGCCCAGCCCGCTTTTTATGGGCACGTGTCTCAGACGCCCAGTTCGGCCTTGGCCTCCCGGAAGGCGTTCACGGCGAAAGCAAGTTCCTGGGGCGTGTGGGCCGCGCAGACCTGGGTGCGGATGCGGGCCTTGCCCATCGGCACCACCGGGTAGGAGAAGCCGATCACATACAGGCCCTTGGCCAGCAACTTTTCCGCCATGTTGGCCGCCAGCACCGCGTCTCCGAGCATCACCGGCGTGATCGGATGGACGCCGGGGATGATGTTGAAACCAGCCGCGTCCATCTCCCGGCGGAACCAGGCGGTGTTGGCCTCCAGTCGGTCGCGCAGCTCCGTCGATTCGGTGAGCAGCTTCAGCGACTCGAGCGACGCCGCCACAATGGGGGGCGGCAGGGAGTTGCTGAAGAGGTAGGGCCGCGACCGCTGGCGCAGCATCTGCACCAGTTCCTCCGAGCCGCAGGTATAACCGCCCGAGCCGCCGCCCAGGGCCTTGCCCAGCGTGCCGGTGAGGATGTCTATCCGCTCGATGCAGCCGTGGAACTCGTGGGTGCCCCGGCCGGTCGGGCCGACGAAGCCCGTGGCGTGGGAGTCGTCCACCATGATCATGGCGTCGTGGCGGTCGGCGAGCTCGCAGATCGCCGGCAGGTTGGCGATGGTGCCGTCCATGGAAAAGACGCCGTCGGTGGCGATCAGGCGGAACCGGCAGTCCGCCGCCTCTTTCAGCCTGGCCTCCAGGTCGGCCATGTCGTTGTTCTTGTAGCGCAGGCGGCGGGCCTTGCAGAGGCGGATGCCGTCGATGATGGAGGCGTGGTTCAGCTCGTCGGAGATGACGGCGTCCTCGGGGCCGAGGACCGTTTCAAACAGCCCGCCGTTGGCGTCCCAGCAGGAGGAGTAAAGGATGGTGTCGGCCTTGCCCAGGAAGCTGGCGAGCGCCTTCTCCAGTTCCTTGTGGATCTCCACGGTGCCGCAGATGAATCGCACGCTGGCCATGCCGTAGCCCCAGCGGTCGATGGCATCCTTGGCGGCCCGCCGGATGCGGGGGTGGTTGGCCAGCCCCAGGTAATTGTTGGCACAGAGGTTGAGCACGCCCTTGCCGCCGCGCACCGTGGCCTCGGGTTGCTGGGGGGAGGTGAGGATCCGCTCGCCCTTGAACAGGCCGCCGGAGCGGATGGCGTCGAGTTGCGCGCTCAGGTGCTCGGTGAAACGGTCGCTGGGTTTGCCGCCGGCCATCTTTCAGCCCTCCTTCCAGGTCAGGATCACCTTGCCCGACCGGCCCGAGTGCATCGCCTCGAAGCCCTTCTCGAAGTCGGTGAAAGGGAACCGGTGGGTGATGACATCGCCGATATTCATGCCCGAGCCGACCAGCACGCTCATCTGGTACCAGGTCTCGTACATCTCGCGGCCGTAGATGCCGCGGATGGTGAGCATGTTGAAGATCACGGTGTTCCAGTTGATGGACATCTCGCCGCCCGAGGGGATGCCCAGCATGGCGATCTTGCCGCCGTGGCACATGTTGGCCAGCATGTCGCGGAACGCCGCGGGGTTGCCGGACATCTCCAGGCCCACATCGAAGCCCTCCCGCATGCCCAGCTCCTTCTGGACATCGGGCAGGGTGCGCTCGCGGACATCCACCGTGAGGGTTGCTCCCAGTTTTTTGGCCAGGGCCAGACGGTAGGGGTTCACATCGGTGATCACCACATTGCGGGCGCCGGCGTGCCGGCAGACCGCGGCGGCCATGGCGCCAATGGGGCCGGCCCCGGTGATCAGAACATCCTCACCCAGCACGGGAAACTGCAGCGCCGTGTGCACGGCGTTGCCCAGGGGATCGAAGATGGCCTGCACATCGCGGTCGATCTTCGAGTCGTGGTGCCAGACATTGGTGACCGGCAGGGCGATGTACTCGGCGAAGGCGCCCGGCCGGTTGACACCCACGCCCGAGGTGTCCTTGCACAGGTGCCTGCGGCCGGCAAGGCAGTTTCTGCATCGGCCGCAGACGACATGGCCCTCGCCGCTGACGATCTCGCCCACCTTGAAACCGGTGGCGTTGGCGCCGCATTCCACAATGCGGCCGACGAACTCATGGCCGACCACCATCGGCACCGGGATGGTTTTGCGCGCCCATTCGTCCCAGTCATAGATGTGGAGGTCGGTGCCGCAGATGCCGGTGCGCAGCACCTCGATCAGCACATCGTTGATGCCGATCCGGGGGACGGGAACATCCTCGAGCCAAAGGCCTTTTTCCGCCTTGCTTTTGACGAGAGCTTTCATG
>JAFMJU010000281.1 GCA_017853285.1 Gemmataceae bacterium | reverse complement strand
GTGGCGGTCCAGGTCTTGCCCTGGTCGGTGCTGCGCTCGAAATGGACGCGCCATCCTTCATGCTCGGTGCTGCAACCCGACAGCCAGGTGCCGTCGGCCAGTTCAATGGGCTTGTTCTTGATCGGGCCGACGATGCCGATGCCATCGGGCTGTGCGGGCAGCCGGGTCGCCTCGCTCCAGGTCTTGCCACTATCCTTCGAGGTTTTCACCATGCCCCACCAGGTGCTGGGCGTCGGCCCCACCTTGTAGAAAAGCACCAGATCGCCTTTCCTGGGTTGGAACAGCACCGGGTTCCAGCAGGGCAGCCTCTTGCCGTCGGCCTGCACGCCGTCGGCCACTTCCACCGGGGCGGTCCACTTGCCGCCCTCACGCCTGGAAACCCAGATCCCCACGCTGGGGTCCTTCTCCTCCTTGCCGCCAAACCAGGCGGCAAGCAGGGTGCCCCCGGATTCGGCCAGCGTGCTGGCGTGGCACTCGGGAAACGGCGCCTTCTCGTAGACGAATTCCTTGCGGACCAGCCCGGGAAAAGGTGGGGGTTCCGGCGCATCCTGCTGCAGGAAAACCAACAGACAAACGGCCAACATGCGCTGCTCCCGGGCAAAAAGCCCTTCCGTGCTGGGTGAATCGACTGCCAGAATAACCCATCGGCAACCGGAAAACAGCGAATTATCCCCAAACCCAAGCATCCCCAACCATGTTGAACCTGCACGCGCCCACCCCCCAATCCTGGCTGCCCAAGGTTTCCGCGAACCTGGAGGAACTGCTGCTCGATCATGCACATTGCGAGAAGAAGGCCGCCGGCGTGGCCATGAACCTGCTGTTCAGCTATGTCGACCAGCCCGATCTGGCGCGGGAACTCCCCGAGATCGTCCGCGAGGAGCTCGACCATTTCGAGCAGGTGTTCGACCGCATCAAGGCCAGGGGCTACCCCTGGCGCAAGCTCAAGCCCAGCAGCTACGGCGAACGCTTGCACCACCTCATCCGCAAGGAGGAGCCTGGCAAGGCTGTCGATCGCCTCCTGGTGGCCGCACTGATCGAGGCCCGATCCTGCGAGCGTTTCGGCATCCTGCGCGACAACCTCGCCGACCGTGACCTGGCCGACTTTTTCGGCTCCCTGTACGAGAGCGAGGCGCGGCACCACGGTACCTATGTGCGGCTGGCCTGCCACCTCGCCCCGCGCGAGGTGGTGCGCGAACGCCTCGAGGAACTGGCGCGGCAAGAAGCCGAGATCATGGTCCAGGGGGATGACCTGCCCCGCATGCATTCCTGACCATGACAAAGGCATCCATCCCGCTGGTCTGTTACGAGGGCGTCACTCTCGCCCGCCCCGGCCAGTCACCCATCCTGTCCAGGCTGGATTGGACCTGGCTGCCCGGCGAGGCCTGGTGGGTGGGCGGCCCGCCTGCCAGCGGCAAGACCACCTTTTGCGAGTCCCTGCTGGGCCACCACATCGCCCAGCAGGGAACCCGCCTCTGGCCCCTGGGCACCAGGCAGGGGCTTGAACCGTGGCAGGTGTTACGCTGGGTCCCATGGCTGGAGAATTCACGACGGTTCCAACTGGGCGACTATTTCCACCAGCAGCGCTGGCATGCCGCGGAATCACGCGAAGGCCCCACCGTGCGGGAATTCGCCGGCCATTCACCAGAGGCTGACGAGGCGTTAAAAGCCGTGGACCTGTCCGCCCGGTTGGCCCAGCCCCTGCTCACCCTGTCCAGCGGGCAGATGCGCCGGGCCCGGCTGGCGCGTGCCCTGGGAGAATCGCCCGCCGGGCTGGTGGTGGAAGACCCGTTCGCCGGCCTCGACGCCACCCAGCGCGGGCGGCTGGAAACATTGCTCCAGCGGCGCGTTGCAGAGGGCATGGGTCTGGTGATCGCGGGGCGCGAGCGGGATTGCCCAAACTGGGTCACCAAACGCCTGCCATTGGGCCCTACGCCGTCGGCCATCCAGTCGGAAATGACCTCACGCCCCTTGCCTGAGGAAAATGGCGGCGCCCCCGTGCTGGAGTTCCACCACCTGAACCTGGCCCCGGGCGGCAAGCTGCTCTTCACCGACTTCACCTGGGTGATCCGCCAGGGCGAGCGCTGGGGCCTGCTGGGGGAGAATGGCTCGGGCAAGAGCACCCTGATGGCGCTGGCGGCCGGGGATCATCCCCAGGTCTACGCGCAGGATATCCGGCTGTTCGGCGCCCGCCGCGGCACGGGTGAATCCATCTGGGATCTGAAAAAGCGCATAGGCCAGGTGGCCCCCGAGATCCAGACCTACGCCCGCCACAACCTCACCCTGGCCCAAATGGTCGCCACCGGTATCACCGACCGATTCGTGCCCGGCGGCATCACCCAGGACCAGCAGGCCGCCATTCGTGCTTTGCTGACAGAACTGGGCCTGGCGGACTTGGCCGATCGCCCCTACCCGCAAGCCCCCACCGGCGCCCAGCGTCTAATCTGGCTGGCCCGGGCCCTGGCCAAGGCCCCAGACCTGCTGCTGCTGGACGAACCATTCCAGGGAATGGACAGCCGCTCCATCGCCCTGGGCCGCGCCGCCGTCTCCCGCCGCCTGTCACCCGCCACCACGCTGGTGATGAGCACGCACGACCCGGCGGAGTTGCCGGAAGGGATCACCCGCTTCATGCGATTGGGCTCTTCCCTGCCCTGAGACTGAATCCCGACCCCGCTTTCCGCTTGAGCCAGACCAAAAACGACGCTAGACTTGGCTATCCAGCCTTAACAGGATTGCCGCGATGCGTCCTCCCCTCCGACATCCCGCCCCTGGTCGCCGGCAGATGCTGCAGGCGGGTGGTATTTCGCTGCTGGGTCTCGGGCTGTCCCACCTCGAAGGGCTGCGGGCTGCCGCCCCGGCCCGGAAGAACGGCCGGCGTTCCGCCATTTTCATCTTCCTGTCCGGCGGCCTGGGCCAGCACGACAGCTTCGACATGAAGCCCGAGGCGCCGGCCGATATCCGCGGCGAGTTCAAGCCGATAGCCACGCGCACACCCGGGCTGCAGATCTGCGAGCACCTGCCGCGGCTGGCAGCCTGCTCCAACCTGTGGTCGGTGGTCCGGTCGGTGACCCACTCCACCAACGACCACTCTGCCGGCCACCTGATGATGCTCACCGGCCGCGGCAAATTGCCCGTCGGCTTCAGCGGCAACAAGCCGCAGGATGGCGACTGGCCCAGCATCGCGGCGGTTGCCAACGCGGTGCTGCCGCGCTTCAATAATTTGCCCCCCGCCGTGGTGCTGCCGGAGCGCCTCATCCACAACAGCGGCCGGATCATCCCCGGGCAGTTCGCCGGGCAGATGGGCCGGCAGCGTGACCCGTGGTTCCTGGAAGCCTCCAAGTTCGAGCCCAAGGCCTATGGCGCCTACCCCGCCTACGAGTTTGACCACCAGCAACGGAAGTTCGCGCCGGTCCGGTCGCGCTTCGAGATTCCCGATCTCAGCCTTCCCGAGGCGGTGGATGGCCTCCGCCTGGACCAACGCCTGAACCTGCTTGGGTTGGTCGATGACCAGCGCCGAAACCTGGACCAGGCGGCCACCGCCGGCGGCATGGACCTGTTGCGCCAGAAGGCGGTTTCCCTGCTGGTGGACCCGCAAGTGCGCCGGGCCTTCGACATCAACACCATGCCCCGGGCCGACCGTGACCGGTACGGCGACAACGCCTTCGGGTGGTCCTGCCTGATGGCGGCGCGCCTCGTCGAGGCGGGTGTCGGCCTGGTGCAGGTCAACCTGGGCAACAACGAGACCTGGGACACCCACGGCAACGCCTTCCCCCACCTCAAGGACAAGCTGTATCCCCCGGCGGACCGGGCGCTGGCAGCCCTGCTGGTGGATCTGTCAGAACGGGGTCTTCTGGAGGACACGCTGGTGACGGTGGCCGGGGAGTTCGGCCGCACCCCCAAGGTCACCCGTCTGCCCGAGCACTACAAGCTGGCCGGCCGCGACCACTGGGGCGCCGCGCAAAGCATCCTGCTGGCCGGGGGAGGCCTCCGGGGCGGCCGTGTCATCGGCAGCACAGACAAGAACGGCGCCTACCCCTCCACCGATCCCCAAACTCCAGAAAATTTCGCCGCGACCATTTACGAATCGCTCGGCATCCCCAAGGATGCCCACTGGCAGGATGCCCAGAACCGCCCCAACTTCGTTTACCACGGCGACCCGATCCGCGGGCTGGCCTGATCGCCACTCATCCCTCCATCACCATTCGTTTTTCCCGCAGGCTCCGGTTGGCCAGATGGGCGGCGTTGGCCGCGGTGATTCCAGCCTCCAGCGGCGCGCTGGGCCGGGTGCCCGCCCGCACCGCGCTCACCCAGTCGGTGAGGTGCAGCAGTTCGCCGTCGGGCTGGTCGTAGAAGTCGGCGCCCCGCCTGCCCTGACCAAGCACCAGTTCCTGCTGTTTCACCGGTTTGTTGGGGTCGGGAATCAACTCCATGCGGCCGCGGTCGCAGTAGATGCTGCCCTCGGTGCCCATGAAGCAGATCATCGCCCCGTGTCGGGCGTTGCTGAAGGTGCCCTCGAAATGGGCGGTGACGCCACCGGGGTAGGTCAGCAGCGTCTGCACGCTGTCGGGCGTCTCCCAGACTCCCTCGGCGTTGATGAAGGTACCCACTGAAGCAGCCCCCACCGGGGCCTTCAGGTCCAGTAGCGCGTGCGCCACATCGATCCAGTGCACCATCAGGTCGGTGAAGATGCCCCCGCCGAAATCCCAGAACCAGCGCCAGTGAACCATCTTGTAGGGATCGTAAGCCTGCCGTGGCGCCCCACCCACAAACGCCCGCCAATCGACCGAATTCTCGGCGATGGCGGGGATGTCCTTCTTGAATCTGGCCGAGTTGCGGTTCCAACTCAAATGCACCTTGTGCACTCGGCCGATGGCGCCCGCCCGGATCAACTCGCCGGCCTTGAGGATGTGTGGCATGCTGCGCTGCTGCATCCCCACCTGGCAGATGCTTTTGGATGCCGCCTGGGCGTCACGCAGCGCCTTGGCTTCGTCCGGATCATGCGTGAGCGGCTTTTCCACATACACATGCTTGCCTGCCTGGCAGGCGGCGATGGTCATGGGCGCGTGCCAGTGGTCGGGCGACCCGATCAGCACCGCGTCGATATCCTGGCGGTCCAGCACCGCGCGGAAGTCCTTGACTGCCTGGATTTCCGCCTTGGCCGGGGCGATGTCACGCAGGTGACCCCGGGTGGTGGTCACTTGGTCCTCCCGGACATCGGCCAGGGCGACCAGCTCCAGGCCGGGCACCTTCACCACGCTGCGCATCAGGTGCCTGGCCCGGCCGCCCGAGCCCAGCACCGCCAACCGAATGGAGTCGGCGGAAGAAATCGGCCGGGCCGCGGACAGCCCCTGGGCGGCCGCCAAGGTTCCGGCGGCCAGCATCTCGCGGCGATCCAGATGCGCCAATCGGTTCAGCACAGACATGGGAGAACTCCTGGAGGGAATCCCCCCAGTGTCCCCGATTCACGGGCCAAGGCAACAGCGACTCACTCCACGCCCTTGGGCGGGATTTCCCGGCCTGCCGACCAGAGGATGCC
>JAFMJU010000008.1 GCA_017853285.1 Gemmataceae bacterium | reverse complement strand
CCGAGCAGGCCGGGTAGCAGCAGCACGCAGAGGAACAGCAGCAGCCCGTGGAACACGGTGGAAAGGCGGGTACTGGCGCCGGCATTGATGTTTACGGAACTGCGGACGATGACCGAGGTGATTGGCAGGCCGCCCACGAGGCCCGATAGCATGTTGCCGGCGCCCTGGGCCATCAATTCTCTGTTCGTGGGGGAAAAGCGATGCCTGGGATCGAGCTTGTCCACAGCCTCGAGATTCAGAAGCGTCTCCAGGGATGCCACCAGGGCCAAGGTGACGGCGGCGGCCCAGATGGCTGGTTCCGCCAAGCGGCTGAAATCGGGATGGACCATCAGTTCGGGCAGGGATGACAGGGTTTTCACCACCGGAACATTGACCAGATGGTCTTCCCCAATCAACCAGGGGCCGCCCAGTTTTTGAAAAAAATCGGCCAGGGCGATACCCAACCCCACTACCACCAACGGACCAGGCAGCCTGGATAGGAGAGGGATTTTCACCCTGTCCCAGGCCACCAGGACCAACAGGGATATCACCCCGATCACGGCGGCACCCGCATGCCAATCACCCAGGATCCGCATCAGTTCGGTGAAGGTGTTTTCACTGTCCGGTTGGCTGAAGGCCATCTCGCCTTCGGGGTCGGGATCATGGCCGAGAAGGTGGGGGAACTGTTTCAGGATCAGGATGAGGCCGATAGCGGACAGGAGACCCTGGATGACGCTGGAGGGAAAGAAGGAGGCGATGAATCCGGCGCGGCACAAACCCAAGGCGACCTGTATCAAACCCGCGATCACGACCGCCAGCAGGAAGCCATCCAGTGAACCCAGCGTGGCGATCTGCGCAGCAACCACCGCGGTGAGGCCGGCGGCAGGACCACTGACGCTGGTATGGGATCCGCTGAGGAAACCGACCACCACACCGCCGATGATGCCGGCAATGAGGCCCGAGAGCGGGGGAGCGCCCGAGGCAAGGGCCACACCCAGGCATAGGGGCAAGGCCACCAGGAAGACCACGATGCTGGCCACCAAATCCCGGGAGAGGGCCTGGGCGTTGAAGCTGTTTCCATTGGTGGGAGCTAGGTCATCCAACGGATCCGAATGCGATTGCCCGGAAAATGGAGGGCTTGTGGGCATGGTGGACTCCGGAGCGATTTCCTCCTCTGGCAATCAGAGGCTGCTAATGGAGAAAAGCTGAATATTTGGTAATTTATTTCAGAAATGTAATGAAAAATCAACACCCATGCTTCGTGCATGGGGTTTGATCCGCGGAAAAGGCAGGGTGGTCAGATACAGGCCAAGGCCTTAATGGCCTCGGAAAGTTCCTGGTTGCTGGCAGTTTTGCCGACCAAACGGGTGACGCCGGCTTTACGCACCTGCTCGAGCAGTTGCGGGTCAGTTTCGCTGGTGCACATGAGGATGGGGGTGGCGGTGTTGGGGCCGGATCTACGGGCGTGGGCCGTGAATTCGCCGCCGGTCATCTCGGGCATCTGGAAATCGGTGCAGATGAGGTCGAATTTGCGGCCATCGGAAAAGCCGGCAGCCTGTTTGCCATCGTGCGCCTCGGTGATATCGGTGAAACCAAGCTCCTGGAGCGCCATGCGCATGCGGCGGCGGGCCGAGGGGCTGTCATCGGCCAGAAGGACCTTGAGTGTGGCTGGGTTTTTGCGCGGTCCGCCGGCTCTGGCCTGAAGCGCTTGAACCGCCGCGGTGAGTTGCTCGGGGGTGAAGGGCTTGTGCAGGACGGACAGGGCGGGGTCGGCCGGCAATTGCAGGTTCTCGTCCAGTGAACTGACCAGCAGGAAGGGGATGGGCCTGAATTCAGTTTCGGACCGGAGTCTGGCCAGCATGTCGAGACCTGTCATGTCCGGCAGCAGGTAGGTGGAAACCACCAGCCCGATGGGATGATCACGGAGGGCTTCGAGGGCGCTGCCGGCGCTGGCGGCCCGGTGGACCGTGGCCAGGCCGGCTTGCTCCAATTGTTTGGCGATCATCATCCCCTGCGTGCGGCTGGGTTCGACCAAGAGGCCAACGGTAACCGGACGCTCCATGGTGTCGGACTGGGTGATGATCAGTGTGGATTCAACCGGTTTGGCGGAAGGAGCGGGTGCCTTGAGGACCTCGGCCTTGTCGACGATCTGGGTGGACTCATCGGCACGGGCAGCCAGGTCGGGTGGATCGACCGGGTTGCCCAGGGATTTGGCGACCTTCTCCAAATCGGCCGTCACCTCATCCATGGTCTGGTAGCGATCCACCGTGGATTTGGCGACCATTTTCTTGAAGACGGCGTCGAGGATGGGCGGGGTGTCGGGGCGGGCTTTTTTGAGCGAGGGGATCGGCTCGTTCTGGTGGGCCAGCACCTTTTTCATCTGGGTGTCGGCCGGGTAGACCACCTTGCCGGTCAGCAAATACCAGAGGGTGCAGCCAAGGCTGTAGATATCGGCCCTGGCGTCGGCGCTCTTGGTGTCCATGGCCTGCTCGGGGGCCATGTATTCGAGCGTGCCGGCGATGGTGCAGGCCTGGGTGATTCCCTCGCTTTCGTCGGTGCCGGCGCTTGAGGAGTCGCCGGTTTCCAACCGCACCAAGCCGAGGTCGGCCACCTTGACCCGACCGGCGCCATCCACCAGGAAGTTGGCCGGCTTGATGTCGCGGTGCACCATGCCCTGGGCGTGGACATAGGCCATCGCCTTGGCCGCCTGGATCATGACCTCCACGGCGCGGGGCACCTTGAAGGGGCCACCCTTGGTCACGAGGTTCAGCAGATCGTCCCCCTCGACGAACTCCATGACGAGATAGAAGCCCAGTGGGCCCTCGTCCGCGTCGAAGGCCCCCACCACCCCAGGGTGCGACAGGCGCGCGATCGATTCCACCTCGCGCTGGAAGCGCTGCAGGCCGGCGGAGTTCTCCAGCATCTCCTTGTTGAGCATCTTCAGGGCCACCACACGCTTCATCCGCTTGTGACGCGCCTTGAAGACCGAGCCCATGCCGCCGGAGCCCAGCTTGGACAGGACGATGTAGTTGCCGAGGATCAGCTCGTCGAGCTTGCCGTCGAGAATGCGGGAGACCTGGAAGGCGGTGAGCTCGCCCGCCTTGGCGAGGATCTCCAGCGCCGACTCCTGGCTGCCCTGCCACACGGAGGGTTCCACTCGGGCAAAGGCCTGCTCCATCTCGTGGGAACCGACCACCTGGGATTCCACGAGGCATTTTAGGACAGGCAAATCAGGAACTTTCATGGTCGGGCATCCAGAATGTGATCAGGCGGGTGTTTTTTCTGGCGAGGCCTTGCGGAAGCGTTCCGCCAGGTCTGCCGCGGCCCGGTCGTAGGACTCGGGGTCGGCCCAAAGGCGTCGGGGGTCGAGTCTAAGCGCCTCGATTCCGGAGCCGGGGGCCTCAATCAGCGTGGAGAGGCGGAACATCGGGTTGGGCCGGAGTGGGGCGTTATTCAGCTTGTCCGCCAGTATGGCGTCGACGATGCCGCGGGTGAAGGCGAGCGGCATGCGGGAACCGGCGCCGGGACCCGTGGCAGGGCCGCCGGCCCAGCCGGTGTTGACCAGCCAGACCCGGGACCCGTGGCGCCGTAGCCTGTCGCGCAGCATGGCGGCGTAGGTGGACGGATCGCGGGGCATGAAGGGGGCGCCGAAGCAGGCGCTGAAGGTGGCGGTTGGCTCTGAGACACCCTTTTCGGTGCCGGCCACCTTGGCGGTGTAGCCCAGCAGAAAATGGTGCAGGGCCTCGTCGGGGGACAGGGCGGCGACGGGCGGCAAGACGCCGAATGCGTCGCAGGTGAGGAAGATCACATGCGCGGGGTGCCCGCCCACGCTATCGGGCACGCGGCCGGGGATGTGGGAGAGGGGGTAGGCGCCGCGGGTGTTCTCGGTCCAGGCGGTGTTGGAGAAATCGGGCTCGCGTGAGTCCGGCAGAAGCGGCACATTTTCCAACAGGCTGCCGAAACCCAGGGCCTGATGGATCTCGGGCTCGGACTCGGGGCGCAGGTTGATGGTCTTGGCGTAGCAGCCGCCCTCGAAATTGAAGACACCGGAGGGGGACCAGCCGTGCTCGTCGTCGCCGATGAGCTTGCGGCGCGGATCGGCGGACAGGGTGGTTTTGCCGGTGCCGGACAGGCCGAAATAGAGCGCGGTGTCGCCGGCCGCCCCCACGGTGGCGGAGCAGTGCATGGGCAGCACATCCTGGGAGGGAAGCCACCAGTTCAGGAAGCTGAAGATCGATTTCTTGATCTCGCCCGCGTAGCGGGTGCCGAGGATGAGCACGCGCCGGGCGGCGAGATCGAGCCCGACGAAGACCTCGCTGCGGGCGCCGCCGGCGGCCGGGGTGGCCGGGCAGGTGCCGGCGGCCAGGATAGTGACCTCGGGTCTGCCGGGCAGCGCGCCCTGCCTGAAGAGGCAGCGGCTGAACAAGGCCTGCCATGCCTGGTCGGTGATCACCCGGACATTGACTGAATGGGCGGGGTCGGCGCCGGCGTGGGCGCGCAAGTCGAACAATTCAGGCTGGGCGGCGAGATGTGCCAGGCCCTTTTGCCAAAGGGACTCGAATTGGGCCGGATCCACCGGCTGGTTCACCGCGCCCCAATCGATGGTGTCGGCGATGGCGGGGTCGGCCACCACGAAACGGTCCTTGGGTTGGCGACCGGTGTAGGGGCCGGTGCGCACGGTCAGGGCGCCCCTGGAGGTGAGCAAGCCCTCGCCCCGGCGGATCGCGTGTTCCACCAACTCGGGGCTATCGGTTGCCTGAAGGACCGATCCTGCCGCCTGGACTCCGCCAGGCAGTGAATGGGCCCGTGATTTTTCAACCATTTCCAAATCCCGTGCCACAAGTGACTCGCCACGGGTCATTTTAGGAACCTGGAGGCTTTCAGGTCGGTTTTTCAGGTCATTCGACCACCAGCACCCCATTCATGACCATCCAGTGGCCGGGGAAGGTGCAGACAAAGGGGTAGCGCCCCTTGGGGGGAGATTTGATGTAAATGGTGAACTTTTCACCCGGGGAGACGACATCAGAGTGGGCGATCACCTCGGGGCTATCCGGGATATAGTGCCGGGCGGCGGCATCGGGGTCGGAGATCAGCCGGTTGGCCAGGTCGCCCACTTTTGGCAGGGATCCCGGGGTAATGAGCGCCCAGTTATGGGGGACCACATCGGGGTTGGTGAAGGTGATGGCGAGGTTCTCGCCGGCCTTGGCGCGCAGTTCACCGGGAACAAAGCTGAGGTTGGGGCCGGCCTTCACCTCGAGGGGCTTGGCTCCGGGCAGGGGGTGGCGCCAGCGGTTGGGGACCGTTTTGCCAGCAAGCGCCAAGTCGGCAAGGATGGGGTGCGGCTGGAGGACCTTGGATCGGGCCTGGTAATCGGCAAGCAGCGTGAAATCGGGCGCGAGCTTGTGCACGGTGGCGAACAGGTCCACCGGGCAGGCGGGCGAGACGCGCAGGTGCAGGTGCAAGGTGTTGACCGGTTGCAGGTCGGGAATCTCCACGAAGACCGTGCGGCCATCGCCCAGCACATGCACCCGGCGGATGGCAAGGATGTCATGCCCCTTGAGGCCGAAGTGCCGGCTGGAGAATTCGGGGGAGCCGTAAGCCGGGCCGTAGCGGTAGTTCCAAGCCAGAGCGAGTGAGCTTTGGGGCAGGGACAGCAACTCGCGGTCCACCGGCAAGCTGAAACGCAGCATCACGCCGTTGGCGTGGGCCTTGTATTCGAGGGGGAGCTGGACGGGGGCGCCGGTGTGGCGCACCCGTTGCAGGCAGCCATCATCCACCGCGTAGCTGCCCCAGCCCTGCATGCCGGCCACATAGAGTTGGCCGTCGGCGGGGTGGAAGCGGCCGCGATGGGCGCCGCTGCGGAACTCCCCGGGCAGAGGCACCACGGCGCCCTGGGCCTGGCCGTCGATCTCGTCGCGCAGCAGCAGGTGGTGGGTGCAGGCGCCGAAGGAGAAGTGGATCATCCGCCCGGCCAGAGGGCCCCAGCGGTCGTCCGGGACGGCCACCTGGCCTCCGGCAGAGTTGTCGAGCCCGCGGGGCAGGTAGACCAGTGGCAAGTCGGGCGTGGCGCCGTTTTTGGGGCCGGTATAGCCGTAAAATCCGCCTTTTTTGATCTCGCAAATCATGCTGGAGGGGGTCCATTCCCCCTCGGAGCAGGGGATGGTGACACGGCCGTCCGGGGCCAGGCCGATGCCGTCGGGATTGCGGAAGCCGGTGGCCAGAACCTCGGCCGACTGGCCGTCGGGCGACACGCGAACCACCCCCTGGTTGGAGGAGGCCAGAAGGAAGGAGCCATCCGGGGCGCGTTCCAGGCCGCAGATGAAATCGTGGCCGCCGGCGGAGGGTTTGAAGGCCATGGAGTGGCAGGCGTGGTGATCGTACTCGCCGTCGCCGTCGAGGTCGTCGAGGCGGGTGATCTGGTCGCGGCCCAACACATAGGGGACACCCTCGTGCACCACCATGCCCAAAGCCTGGTGCAGGCCGCTGGCGACCTTGCGCCAGGTGACCGTTCCCGTGACGCGGGTGACGTTGTCCACGCGCCAGACATCGCCCTGCATGGTGCAGACGAGCGAGGAACCGCCGGGCAGGTGGGCGACATCGCCTGGGAAGAAAGGCGAGTTCCACGGATTCTTGTGCGGGGTCTCGAAGGTGTCTATGGCGTAGGGGGTGCCGGTCCCCTGCAGGATGGCACGCTCCAGCCTTTCGGGCCAGCGCGGCTTGCCACCGCCCCGGGTGAGGGGTTCCAGCGGGCTGGAGGCGCGCGGTGCCACCTCGCGACGGAATGCGCCGTTCTCGGCCCACGGGGAATCAAGATATTCCACCCCGTTGAGGATGTAATGGAAGACGATCCGGTCGCCGTGGCGGTAATAGCCGAGGTAGCGGGAGCCGGATGGATCCAACCTGGCCACCGGCCCGGCGTTTGGCTGCAAAGGCAGCATGGGGCCAGCGGGTTTCAGCCCGTCCATGAATCCGTGGCGGATGGTGCCCAAGGTGAGGAAGCCGCCCTTCCAGACCGCCTCGTACGCGAGGGTCTCCGGGTTGAAGCAGGCGGCCAGTTCACCCTTATTGCCCAGGCGCACGCAGACGCCGCGGATCACCTCGAGATCGCCCGGGGGAACCTGCACCTGTTGCTGGGCGCGGCGGCGATCTGATTCGGACAGCGCCGCTGCCAGATCGCGGGGGTTGGTCTTTAGGCCAATGGCTGACCGGAAGGCGAGCAGGGAGACCTCACGGATAACCGGCACCCAGGTGCCCTCCGGGCGGGGACGGGGAGAACGGAACACGCCCGCGAGCACCCGGCCCAGGTCGGCCTTGGTCCATTCAGCGCTTTTCCAGGTGTCTTCGTTCTGGTTGCCCCAGTGGCCATGTTTGCCCTGATCCAAACCGGGAAAAGCCTGGACCACCGCCGGACGCTTTGACTGGCCGGCGAAGTGGCGGGCCTCCTTCGAATAGAAGTCGTACAGGCGCTCGCGGTTGGGGAAGGCATTCCATAAGGGGTTGGACTGCGTGTCGATGGGTTCGCGGCCGAACGGGAAGGCTTCGGCCTTGTGGGAAAACGAGGCGTGCTCGGCGACCCGCCTGGCGGCTGAAGGATCCTTGCCCAAGTCGAGGAGGAAGCGGACCAGATCGGCGCGGTCCTGGTCGCCGAGCGATTCGATGACACCGCCCGGCATCAGCGAGCCGATTTCCTTTTTCTCCTCGATTTCGGAATCGGCGATTTCCACAATCTTTCCGGTAGCCGAATCACGCAGTCGGGTTTTGCCCGGTGCCCCGGCCTCGAGATAGCCCTGAAGGACCTTTCCCTCCGCGGTGGCCACCTGCCAGGCCCTGTATTCGGGACGGACCGTGCGGTTTGGCCAAAGCACCGCCTCCACGATGGCTTCAGGAGGCTGGCAGGTGCCCAAAAGGGTGAGTTCGGGGCCCACCTTGCCGCCCGCCTCGCCCACCTTGTGGCAACTGAGGCAGGCCTGCTTGGCCGAGCTGAAGAGGGCGGCGCCCCGCTCGGCATTCCCTTTCTCGAGGCTGAGGGCCAAAAGTTTTTTTTGCACCCCGGGATCGAACCCGATGGGGGGCTTGCCCAGGGGCTTTGGGTCGATCACGCGCCGTGCCGGGTTGGCCAGGCGGGATCCATCGGGATGAGCGTTGCCGGCGGGTGGCTTGGTGAAATCCCACAATCCAAGGGTAGAGCCATCGGCAACGGGCACCGCGATAGCCTGGTGGGGTGCGTGCCTGCCGGAGCGCAGTCGCGCCCACCGCAGGGTGCCGCCGGTGTCGAGACCGCCTTCGGCCAGCCGGCAGCCCCAGATTGCCTTCGAGGGACTTCAGGCCGGCGCCCTTCACCGGGCCCTTGGCAACCTGCGCCCCATCCACCCACAGTTCCACCTCGTTTTCGGTGAGCACGAGCCCGACGGTGTGTTCACCGCCATCGGCAACCACCTTGTCCGAGTGCAGATGGTCCGGCTTGCGACCCGGCATGAACACCGACAGGGTTCCCTTGCCCGGGGCGGTGAACAGTTCCCAGTGGGTGGGGCTGTTTTTGGTGTCAGAGGCAAGCAGGATGCGGAAGTTGGAGGCATCACCCATTTTGGCGCGCGCCTCGGCTGTGATGGGCGGGTCGCGGTACTCAGGCCTTCCTTCGGCAAGCCAACCTGGATCTCCGGGCGGGGAGGGCGGTTTGGGTTCGATGCGGGCGGGAACAGGTGTGCGGGGGCGGGGTGCCGGGCCGGCGTCGCCGCCGGCCAGTTTCCGGTTCAGCCAGGCCAGGCCGTCGAGGTTGTCGCGCAGCGTGAGTTCGGCGTCGTGCTCGGTATGGCCAAGCACCCCGATAGGGCCTGTGTAGCCGGAATCGAGTATGGCGCGCAGGCATTCCAGATCCCTTGCTCCCTGGCCCATTTGCAGGATCTTGCGGCCGAACTTGTCGCCGTCGGTGTCCATGCCGTTGAGGTTGACGCAGAGCAGGTGCGGGCGGATGGCCTTCAGCATGGGGGCGAGGCGGGTCAGATGATCGTGCCCGTGGTGCAGGTTGTAGACGATACCCGAATCAATACCCGTGGATTTTTTGAGGGCGGAGAGAACCTGCACCTGGTTTTCCGGCTCGCCGAACCAGCCACCGTGGTTGTAGAGAGCCAGCTTGCAGCCCTGTTTATTGCCGGCGATGGCTATGGGGGCCAAGACAGCGGCGGCAGCCCGCACCTTGGCCGCCTGGTCCTTGCCGGGGGCAGGGTCGCCCAGACTCACCCACAGTTGCGGGGTATGGCGGTGTTTTGCCGCGGCTTGCAGGATTTTTTCGCCGGGGCCGGGCAGGGCGGCGGGGAACCAGACAGCGGAGAGTTCGATGTTTGACTTGCGCAGCAGGCCGAATTCCTCGTCCATGCGGGCCAGATGCTCGTCGCGCCAGTCCCAGGCAAGTTTGCGGACGCCGGCGGACTGGAGCATTGCCACCCGTTCGGGCGGGGTGCGCTTCCTGGCGTCGAACGGGACAACGCACCAGGCCACCAGGTTGTCCCGCCCGAAGAGGGAGCCTGCGCGCCCGGAAGGCGCGGCCGGTTGGGAGGGGAGCAGCGACAGGGCACAAAGCAGGGCGAGCATGACCTAATCCCCGGGAGGGTGGGGTGGGATCGGCAGGGCGGCGTGGCATCCACCCGGCACCGTGTGTCAGCAGAGCAGCATCATCAGGCGATTGCGGTATTCGGTGGTGACGGGATGCGTGTCGCCCAAGGCGTGGAAGCACTGGATCATCGCCTCTTTCACCGGGCCGTTGAGCAGGACGGAGTCCTCCTCGCCGGCGGTGACGAGGCACTCCAGGGCGGAGGGATAGTCGCCGCGCATGGCCTGGCAGCAGCCCAGCTCGTAGAGAGCCCTGGCCTTCTCCTTGCCCTGGGCGTCGGCGGCCCGGTCGGCGCATTCCTGGAGGTTGGTGCTGATGCCGGGCCGGTCGGCGAACCAGGAGCAGGCCTTCAGGGCCAGCGCCTCGTCGCCGATCTCGCCACCGCAGTTCACCATCTCCAGCAGCTTGGTCACCTCGGCGTGCTCACCCTTGGCCAGCAGCAGGCGGGCCAGGCCCACGCGCGCCTCATCGAGGAATTCCTCGCCCTCCAGGGCCTGGCGGTAGAGGTTTTCAGCGGTTTCCACATCGCCTGCATCCTCGAAACCACGGGCCTGCTGGACCAGGTTTTGCGCCTCGGTGGGCAGCAGGCGGTCGAGGAATTCGCCAAGTTCCTTCTCGGGCAGGAGCCCCGTGAAGCGGTCCACCGGGCGCCCCTCGGAGAAGGCGACCACATCCGGGATGGAGTTGATGCCAAAGGCCATGGCGATGCGCTGTTGCTTGTCCACATCCACTCGCGCCAGGGCGATCTTGCCGCCGCGCTGGGCGATCAGCTTCTCAAGGAGCGGCTTGAGCATCTTGCAGGGCTGGCACCAGGAGGCCCAGAAGTCGATCACCACCGGGATGGGGGACATCACCACCCGGGCCTCGAAGTTTTCCTCGGTGGCGTCGAAGATGTAGTCGTCGGCGTTGGCGGACATCTCGGGCAGTTCAGACATCGCTTTTTTCTCCAGACGCCGAGGCGGCGCGCTTGAACCAAGACTCGTGAAACCGGAAAAGGCCTTCAGGCGATGCCGAGCCGCATGGCGACCAGATGGTGCAGGCCGGCAGCGGGCAGGGCACCGTCGACAGGTTCGCCACCCAGCGGATCGGTTTTGCCGAGAATTGCCCCGCCGGGGGTGCCGGCCCCGGCCACCAGGGCCGTCCAGGCGCGGGACCAGTGGTCACGCCCGCCGCGCCGGTTCAGGTGCGGGGTGCGGCCCATCTCGCCTGTGGCCACGACCAGCGTGCTTTGCAGCAAGCCGTTTTGATCCAGACGCCGCAGCATCAGGTCGAGCGCCTCGTCGAGTTCCAAGCCCAGGTCGCGGGTCTGCCCGGCGGTGGTGGGCAGGGAGCCGCCGTCGGCATGGCAGTCCCAGGTGCGCCTGTGGAAAACCGTCGGCGCGGTGTTGACAGTCACGAACCGGGCACCCGCTTCCACCCGGAGGGCGGCGCGGGCAAAAAGCTGGCGGAGGTCTTGGGTGGCGAGCGGGTCTTCCGCCGGGCCGTGGGCCAAGCCCAAGGGGCCTGGTGATTGTCCGTCATCCACCAGGCAGAGCCCGTCGGTTTGCATGGGGCCGGGCACAACCACCCAGCCGGGCTGGCCATTCAGGCCACGGGTGGCCAGATGAGCCCCCAGCGAGGGTTTGACAGTGGAAGGGTGGCATTCGCCTGTCTGCAGTTCGCGCCAGCCCGACTCGTGGGTGGGCAGGTTGTGGTGATGGATACCGCGCAACAGGGTGACTTGATGGAGCCTGTCGGCCAGCCGGGGGAACAACTCGCTCACCCGTATGCCCGGGATAGAGGTGGGAATGGAGGCGAAGGGGCCTCGCACCTCGGAGGGGGCATCCGGCTTGGGGTCCCATGTGTCGAGTTGGGACGGGCCGCCGACGAGATTGATCCAGATGCAGGCTGTAGCCTGCTGAGCGTTTCCTGCCGACAATTCGCGCGGGAAGCCTGCCAAGCCACAGGCGGCCATTCCGCCGACAAAGGCCCGGCGGTCCAGGGACGGTCCGGTGGTGTTTTCAGAGCGTGCCATGGAGCATCCCTTGCGATGCCAAAACATCGGGCGGGCCCGGAAAAAGGGCCGACGGAAGGAAACTTCATGATAGATCAGGGGCCGGATTTCAACAAATGGAATCCGACGCGGCTCAGGCGGTGGTTCGGGACTGTTTTTCCAGCAAATCGCGGGCGGATTGAAGGGCCCCGTCCACCGGTTGGGGCAACCTGGTCCAGACGGGAAGGTCTTGGCCACCGGTGTGGAATGATTGGGTGAAGGCTTGCCAGAAATCCTCATCATTGAAAAGCCCGCCGCCCGCGACCAATGTTTTGGGGGGTGAACCGAAGTCCTTGCGAAGGACGGTTTGCACCAGGGCGCGCAAGTGATAGATGGCCTTGGCCCTCAGCGATTGGGCCACCATGTCGCCGGCCGTGGCCTGCCTGAGCAGGATGGCGGCCAGGCGGGCGGCGCCACGGCCAGCCCTCTGGTGCCATGCGGCCAGGCCGCGGCCGTCGGCCTGACCGGTTTCCGCCAAAAGGGCGTCCCGGAGCGTGGTATCGGGCCCCCGACCATCCTCGGCCATGCAGACGGCGCGGATAGCTTCCTCGGACAGCCAGAGACCACCCCCCTCATCTCCCACGCCGGGACCGTACCCGCCGGCCCGGTGCACCACGCCGGGATGCGGTTCCCACCAGGCAATCGACCCGGTGCCAGCAATCAGACAAAGGGCGTTTGGATCGCCGGCAGCACGGGCCAGCAACTGAATATCAGTCACTATTTGGACCCGGGCGGTGGGGAACCAGCGGGCCAATTGATCTGCCAGATCGACCCGCACCCGGTCATCCCCTGCACCTGAGGTGCCCGCGACGATCGCGCCAAGTGAATCGGGGGGTAGACCCGCATCGGCCAAAAGTCCCAACAGGCGGCGGCGCCATTCGAAGGCGACTCCGTCCGGGGCGTGGGTGGCGGGCAAGGCGGGGGGGCCGAGGCTCAACGGCAGGTCGCGCCAGCCACCTCCGTCACGAACCGCCAACCGCACTTTCAGCGAGGTGCCGCCGCCATCTATGCCGGCAACCGCGCCTGGAGCGACGGTGGGTGTGGCGTCTGGTGCCGCCCGAAGGGCCTCGCTGACCCGTCCACCGGCGGCCCGCAGGCAGGCGCGGGCGGTCGGGGGAGGGATGTCTCTTTTCAGGCAAACAATGGCTGTTTTAACCTCGCCACCAGAACGAGCCAGCGCGCTGGCGGCTGTGGCGGAATCGGTGCCTGTGGCCATGGCGACAATGCGGATGGATCTTAACCGCAGCTTTTCATTGCTAGCCCGAAGATCGACCATCAGGTCGCCCATGGTCTTGCCCAACAGGATCATCGCGCCGGTTGTCAGGGTGTTGAGCACCAGCTTGGTGGCGGTGCCGGCGCGCAGCCGGGTGGACCCCATCAGCACCTCGGGCCCGGTGACCACCTCGATGACATGCTCAGCCAGTTGGCCGATGCGGCTGCCGGGCACGCAGGCGATGGCGCCTGTGAGGGCGCCGGTTTGCCCCGCCTCCCGCAGGCTGCCCAGCACATAAGGGGTTCGCCCGGATGCGGCGATGCCGATGACGCAATCGCGACTGTCGAGCCCCAGGGCGCGCAAGTCGGCGGCGGCCAGGTCGGGCGAATCCTCGGCTCCTTCCACCGCGCGGAACATGGCCCCCATGCCGCCGGCGATAAGGCCGGAAATCTGACCGGGAGGGGACTGGAAGGTGGGCACACACTCCGCGGCATCCAGCACGCCCAAACGACCACTGGTGCCCGCTCCGGTGAAAAACACCCGGCCGCCCTTGCGCAAGCGATCCACCATGGCGTCCATCAGACGGGCGATGGCGGGGATCTGACCCGCCACTTGGCCGGCGATGGAGGCATCCTGGCTGTTCATCAACCGGGCGATGCCGGCGGCGTCGAGCTGATCGAGCCCTGTGGAGGCAGGGTTGCGCCCCTCGGTGGTCAGCGCGGCGATGGTGTCAACGGTCTCTTGTGCCGGTGTGTCGGCCATGGTGATTCCGTGGGTTGGTGGCGGTTGTTTCGACTAATGGCCTGTCAGGGATGACCGGATTTTAGCGGATGAAAAAGCAGGCGGGCCGAATCCGGCCCGCCTGCTGAAAAGTCGCGTGACCGTCCAGTGTCACTTGCCCGCTTCCAGCACCCGCACCTGGGTGGCCAGGCAGTAGGGTTCGATGTCATCGTTGAACTCGCAGAGCGCGTAGAAGGCCAGCGCGCCGGACTCGGGGCGAGCGACACTGGCCTCGGCCTTGCCCCCGGTCACCTGGAGGTTGGTTGGCTTCCATTCCGACTTGCGGAAATCCTGGCGGGGGGCGCTCACTTGCCAAAGGGTGACCTTGGAAGGCGCCGGCTCGGCCTTCACCGTCAGCCTGGCGTCGGTTGCCTCGCCTGTGTGTTTCCATTCCAGTCGGGGCATGCCCTTGCCGGCGGCAGCCCGCCGGCTGAAGACGGTGAGGGTTGCCAGCGCCCTGTCAATGGTCTTGGTGCCATCGGCATTTTTCTCGCG
The DNA here is from genome assembly GCA_017853285.1 of Gemmataceae bacterium. Lineage (GTDB taxonomy): Bacteria > Planctomycetota > Planctomycetia > Gemmatales > Gemmataceae > UBA6894. The sequence goes on along the minus strand of JAFMJU010000008.1, from coordinate 8,531 downwards.
GAGGTCGTGTCCGGCGTTGGGCACGATCAGCACATGCTTGGGGCCTGGGATCTTGTCCCAGTACAGGTTCAGCGCGTCGGCGGTCCAGTACGGATCGTTGGCGCCGTTGACGATGAGCTTGGGTTGCTGGAATCGCTCGCGGTAGCTGAAGGGATCGACCCCCAGCCAGAGGTTTTTGGCCGTGTCGCCAGGGGGCAGGGGAACCAGTTTGCGCTCGACATAGTCCTTGATCTGATCGCTGGGCTTGCCGAAGGCCTCGAACTGGTGCTTCATCTGGTCCTGCATGTTCAGGGTGTCGATGACCAGGGGCGCGAAGGCGACGATCCGGCGGTCGAACGCGGAAGCCAGCCAGGTGGTCCAGCCGCGCTTGCTGGCGCCGGTGAGCACGAACTTTTCCGCCGCGTCCTCTTTCCAGGCCTCCTTCGTGTACGCCTGCAGGGTGTCCATGGCGCGGACGCACGCCTTGGCCATGGGGAACAGCAACGGCCAGGAGACATCCTTGCCATCCGATTCCAGGTACCGGACGAAGGTCTCGGCTATCAGGGCATCCTCGGTACGGTTGTAGAGTGGTTGATTGGGGATCTGGAACAGCACCGCCACCGGGGCCTTCAGGCGCGTGGCGATGGTGAGGCCCAGCAGGCGGTTGCCGCCTGAAGGGTTGCCGCCGGTGTTGAGCAGCACCACCGTCTTGCCCGGTTTGGCGCCGGGGGGCACGAACAACAGCAGGTCATGGTCCCAGCGGTGCCCCTGCCAGGTCTGGCTGGTCAGCTTCAGGTGGTGGGTGGTGCCGGTGAGGAAGTTTCCCTCCACCTTTTCCTTGGACCACTTGTAACTGGCGTCGGGCGCCATCAGGTAGCGGTCGAGCAGGGTACCTTTGGCGGCGGCGACCGGGTTGGGGTCGGAAGGGAGGCAGAGCAACAGCCACAGCAGCATGGGTAAGTCCCGGGCGGGTCAGTGGAAATGAATCGCCCGGAGTATACCAGAAGAGCAACGGTTTGACCGTGGGAAGGGGCCTTTGGGAAACGAGTTTCAGCCCGGCCGGCGCATTTTCTCGTACAGGGCCAGATAGCTGCCGGCGCTGCGGGACCAGGACCAGTCCTGCCGCATGCCGTTGCGCACCACGGAGTTCCACTTTTCGTGGCGCTGGCTCCAGAGGTGCAGGGCGCGCAGACCGCAGTCCCGCAGCGCCTCGGGGGTGTAGTCCTGGAAGACGAAACCGGTGGCGGTGCCATCGGCCAGGGTGGCATCGTTGGTGTCGGTGACGGTGTCCGCCAATCCGCCGGTTCCGCGGACGATGGGAGGCGTGCCGTATTTGAGGGAGTAGAGCTGGTTCAGCCCCGAGGGTTCGTACTGGCTGGGCATGAGGTAGGCGTCGGAACCGGCCTCGATCAGGTGTGCCAGCTTCTCGTCGAAACCCAGATAGACACCCACCTGATTGGGGTACTGGTCGGCCAGGCCTCGCAGCATCTGCCGGTGGCGGCTGTCTCCCTCACCCAGAACGACCAGTTGCGCGCCGTTGGTCAGGAAGGCCTGGGCCGCCGGGCGCAGGATGTCAAACCCCTTCTGCTCCACGAGCCTGGCGATCATGCCAAGAACGGGCCGCTCGGGCAGGGCCGGGAGGCCCAGCCGGGTCTGGAGCATCCGCTTGCACTCGGGCTTGTGGGTCTCGAACGAAGTCTCGTCGTAGCGCGCCGGCAAATGGCGGTCCACGGCCGGGTTCCACTCGTCGTAATCCACGCCGTTGACGATGCCGGAAAGCCGTTCGGCCCGCTCCACCAACACCCCCTGCATGCCGCAACCGAACCAGGGAGTTTGGATCTCGCGGGCGTAAGTGGGGCTGACGGTGGAGACCTGGTCGGCGAAGACCAGGCCGGCCTTCAGGAAGTTGAGCTGGTGGTAAAACTCGAGCTGGAGGGGGTTGTAAAGCCGCCAGTCAAGCCGGGCCCACTCCATCATGGATGGCGGGAAAGCCCCCTGGTAGGCGATGTTGTGGATGGTGAACAGCGTGGAAACCCTGCGGGCCCGCTCGGCGACGCCTGGGTCGGGGTGGTTGTCGAGGTGCTCGCGCAGGTAAACGGGGAGCAGGCCGGTCTGCCAATCGTTGGCATGGATGGTGTCGGGCCACCAGTCGAGCATGCGGGGCAGTTCGAGGGCGGCACGGGCGAACAGCGCGAAGCGCGCCCCATTGTCCGGGTAGTCGCGACGCGAGCCGTCGGTGCCGGCGAACTGGTAGAGTCCGCGGCCGTATTCCGGCTGATCGCGGTTGAACATGTCGCCCGAGCTGACGAACCAAACGGGAACGGCGGAGCCTGGCAGCGTGGACCGCCAGAACTCCACCTCCACCCCTTCGCCGGGGCCGACCGGAACCCTGCAGCGCAGGTTGGTGGGCTCGCACCGTCCGGTGCGGAGGCAACTGTCGAACAGGGGCATCACCACCTGGCAGTCGACACCCAACCGCGCGAGGGCGCGCGGCAGGGCACCGGCCACATCCGCCAGACCACCCGTCTTCGCGAATCCGGCGACCTCGGAGGCCACCAACAGCACACGCATTGTCAAGTCACCTCGCCTGGATGGGCCCCGCCGGGTTCAGGGCATGGAGGAACACCACACCCAGCGGGGGAATGTTCACTTCGGCGCTTGCCGCCTGGCCCTGCCAGGGCATGGGTTCGGCCGTCACGCCCCCAGCGTTGTCCATTCCGGTGCCACCGAATTCGACGGCATCGGAATTCAGCCGCTCGGCCCAGGTGCCGGCCCACGGCAGGCCCACCCGCCATCCGGGCCGGGCCACCGGGGTGAAGTTGCAGGCGCACACCACCACCGAACTGTCGGCCCGGTCGCGGCGGGCGAAGACCAGCACCCCGTTGTCAGCATCATCGGGCTCTATCCACCAGGTACCCCAGGGCTCGCAATCCCCCTCATGCAGGGCCGGTTCCTGACGCATAAAGTTCGCGAGGCGGGAGACCCATTCCATGACACCGGCGTGGCGGGAATCTTCCAGTTCGTGCCAGTCGAGGCTGGTCTCGTGCTTCCACTCGGCCCGTTGGCCCCATTCCCCGCCCATGAAGACCAGTTTCTTGCCCGCCTGGCCGAACTGGTAGCCAAACAGCAGTCGCAACTGGGCGAACTTGCGCCAGTCGTCGCCGTTCATCTTTCCCAGGAGCGACCCCTTCATGTGCACCACCTCGTCGTGGGACAGGGGCAGCACGAAGTTCTCCGAGTGTTGGTAGAGGCCGCGGAAGGTCAACTCGCGGTGGTGCCAACGGCGGTGGATCGGGTCGCGCCCGAAATGGCTGAGCGTGTCGTGCATCCAGCCCATGTCCCACTTGAGGCCGAAGCCGAGGCCGCCATCTGACACCGGGCGGCTGACTTTCGGCCACGCGGTGGATTCCTCGGCGATTGTCTGCACATCGGGATAGGAGAGGTAGACCTGCTCGTTGAGCTGGCGCAGGAAGTCGATCGCCTCCAGGTTCTCGCGGCCCCCGTGGCGGTTGGGGATCCATTCCCCCTCGCGACGGGAGTAGTCGAGGTAGAGCATGCTGGCGACGGCGTCGACGCGCAACGCGTCGATGTGAAACACCTCCAACCAGAACAGGGCGCTGGAGATCAGGAAGCTGCGCACCTCGTGGCGGCCATAGTTGAAGATGCAGGAGTTCCAATCCGGGTGGTGGCCCTGGCGGGGGTCGGCGTGCTCGTACAGGTGGGTGCCGTCGAAATAGGCCAAGCCGTGCTCGTCGGACGGGAAATGGCTGGGCACCCAGTCGAGGATGACGCCGATGCCCGCCTGATGCAGCGAGTCGATGAGGAACATCAGATCCTGCGGGGAACCTTGGCGGCTGGACGGGGCGAAGAAACCCGTCACCTGGTACCCCCACGACCCGTAGAACGGGTGTTCCATCACCGGCAGCAACTCTACATGGGTGAAACCCATCTTGCGGACATGATTCACCAGCCGGGGCGCCAATTCGCGGTAGCCCAGCACATGGCCGGGGTCATCCGGCGAGCGCATCCAACTGCCCAGGTGCACCTCGTAGATGCTCCAAGGGGAATCCAGTCGCTGGCGCTCGCCTCGCGCGGCCATCCAGGCGCCATCGCCCCACCCATAGTCCAGATCCCAGACCACGCTGGCCGTGCGGGGCGGGCATTCCATGCGGAAGGAGACCGGATCGGCCTTGTCCACCGCGTAGCCCGCGTTGTGGGAGACGAGGTGGTATTTGTAGTTGGCCCCGTTGCCCACCCCGGCCACGAAGCCGGCCCACACGCCCGATTCGCCCAGCGACATCAGCGGGTGGGCGCCCCGGTTCCAGTGGTTGAAATCCCCGATGACCGAGACCGACCGGGCATGCGGGGCCCAGACGGCGAACCGTGTGCCGGGCACCCCGCCCACAAAGCCAGGATGCGCCCCCAAGTGCCGGTGCAGGCGGAACTGCCGACCTTCGTTGAATAGGTACAGATCTTCCCGAGTCAGTCCGCCGTTGGGGTGGGTGTGCGGCAGGGAGGATGCGGTGGAGAAGGAAGCCATAGGTACCGGACGGTCGCTGTCCATCAGTCGGCGGGCTCCCTCGGGTAGCAGGGGGTCATCTTGGCATCCCGGACACCTGACGAACCCCAGGTTTTATCCTACCGGTCTGGGAACCGATTCCACCACGGCGCCTGACGGTGGCCTGCGCAAAATAGCCAAGATTTGCCGTATGCCGCGCCGGTTGATCCACACCTGCCGAATGAGCCAACGGTAGGGGGAAAAATCTCCACCTAGTCCAATTCTTATCCCCACAACCGCCTTCGCCTGAGAACAGTTGGCCGGGAACAGTTTGCGCTCATTCGCCACAATGTTTGGCACCGCAATGGTTTAGGTTGCAATTTTCGAGGCCAATCAACAGTGGTTTGCAAGTCAAATCCTTTGGATGCGGGGTGTTCCTCGGCGGGCTGAAAACCTGGGCCCTTCATGGCTCGCGTTGCATTTATTCAATTCCTGTCTAGTTGGGGGTGGTTGTCCGGATTGGGATTTCGCCACGGCTGTTTTGGGGGGGGGAACAGATCCTCATTCCGGAAGTGTGTTTGGGAACTGGGAGTCCAACCGGCCCGGCAGGTGTGGTTCTGGCAGGTCGCGCCAAGCCTCCACGGCCTCGATGTCATGGAGCGGAGTCAGGCCCCAAAGGATGGGTTTGCTTTCGAGGCGCGGATTCAGCAGACCGGGGAAGGTGACATAGTAGACCCCTCCTTTCTCGTTCCTGCAGCGGCAGGAGAACAGATAGCATCCCACCGTGTCACCCTCGGGGCGTGTTCCGGGCCCGTCGGGGACCTGTTTACCGTTTTGCCACTTGAATTCGTGGAAGGGTTGCCAGGTTTCAACCTTTGGGCCAGCGGGGTTCATGATTTTTTCCAATCACGGTAGGGGCAATATTGGCCAGGTTTTGGCCAGAAGGCATTTCCAATGGGTCAGATCTCGTAGGTCTCGATTTCAGCCGAGGACTTCTCGGTGGAGCCGTATTTCTCATCCACCATGTCAAAATCAGCCAGCACTTCCTCTGGAAGGTGCTCCTCGATCCAATCGCGCAGGGCCAACCAGCCAGCGCAACGGCGGGGGGGCGACCCCCCGCGCAGTTCGCGATTGAGTTGGCGGGTGATATCGACCAGGAGTTTATCTGTTTCTCCAGGGTCCAACAGCAGGGTCAGGCGAACCCCGCGAAGCACGGGCCTTGGCACCAGGGCGAGGTACCAGTTGCAACAGTTTTCCCTCGACCGGATGGGGCCGATGAGAACCCCCGTGGCCGTGACGGCCATGAGGCAATGCTTTTTTCTGGGCTTGCGCATGGGCCGATCCTGGAGGTTTTTGGGTTGGAAACCTGGTTTCGGAGTGATTGGCGTCAGTGGGGGCGCCTTTTCCTCGCGAGGCGGTCCTTGGGGACATACCGCAGGTATTGCATGAAGAAGAGATTGCCCTCGATGCTTTCGGTTTCGCTCAAATCGGTCGCGTCGTAGTACTCCTTCAGGGAGCCCTCGCAGGCGAGCAGCTTTTCGGAAAACTGGACGATGATTTCCGGTTTTTCGCTATAGGTTTTCCTCAGATTCTTCCACCACCACCCCGCCAGGGACCATTTCGCCTCGGGCAAACCCATGGCAGGCAACAGCTTTTCGATGTAAGCCTCCAGGCGTTTAGGATCCCAACCGCGGGTGTCGGTGACGCCGGTCGGGCGCTTGAGGCAGAGTTCCGCCAGCGTCGGGCATGGAGGGAGCTTTCTGCGCAGGCGTTCCTGGCCGGTCACACCCCTGGTGGCGCGGAGGATTTCCGCGAACCTCGGGATCTCGTGGAAGCGCTGGAGGTAGGCCTGGAAGGCGACGGGGCCGAAAAAGAGGGTCGCCGGCAAATCCAAGAGGGGGTGCCGGCAATTCGCCCTGCGGATCTCAGAGGAGGACAGCAGGGGGCGGTTGGCGAAGACCGGGTTCTGGCCCTCGTGGCCCGGCAGGATGACGAAGCTCTCCCCGCTGGCGTGCGAGAAATAGTCGGCATCGGGCTGGGAGCAACCGGCCAGGACGATCTTGTGGCTGAACGCCTCGAGGAACGACCGGGCGTTCGGCCCGTAGGCGAGTTCGAGGGAGCTGATCGACTGCACCCCCGCGACGATGCCGACGCGGCGAGACCGCAGGGTGAGAACCCTTTCGATGGTGAGGATGCAGCCCAGGGAGGGCAGATCGTCGATGAACAGGGTAGCCGGGAGTTTTTTGGGCCCCATGTACTCGGAGGTGGAGATCAGGTTGTCGATCACGCAGCGCGCCAGCATCTGGATCATCGGGCGTTGGGTTTCCAGTTCCGCCTCGTTGATCTCGATGTGCAGGCAGACCGGCTTGCGAAAAATGCGTTTCAGGTCGAGCTCGTTTTTGGAGAGGACCTTCAGCATGTTGCGGGAGATGAGGCTGGTGAGGGTGCCGAGGATCGACGCCATCACCGTTTCGGCGTTTTGGGAATGGCCGGAGAGGTATTCGGCCAGCCGGTTGGAGCTCGTGTTCCGGTGGCCTTTCAACTGATCGATGACCCTGTCGTAGGGTTGGGAGAAGAATTCGAGGATCAGCGGGAAGGAGCGGATACCCTCTTCCCAGCAACCCTGCAGTCCGCACCGGACCCATTGGGTCCAGAATTCCGAGTCGCCCTTGGAATAAGGGTTTTTGGCGGCGTCGGCGAATCTTCGGATGAGATCGCGGGCCTCATCGGGGTCGTCGGTTTCCAGGGGATTCCACCGGATGCTACGCTCGGGATTTCCCAGGTTGACGATCACCAGGCGTTTGCCGGCCCGCTTGCACATCTCGCGGATCGGCCCGATGTCGGCCGCCTTCAGCGACAGGGAGATGACGATCTGCCCGGGGTCGGCGATGGCGGAAGCACGCAGGGGATCGATCACCCGGACATTCTTGCCCGTGCCGGTCAGCCCGATCACCATGAGGTGGGTGGACCTTTCCCTGTCCTGGAAGGCGATGTCGACGCCGTGGACAGCCTCCCGCTGCAGCGGGTCGGCGAGATTGGTGTTCAGCAGGGGGATGGTTGATGACAGGACCATCGAGCCGGACTCAGGCGGGGCGAGGTAATCCTCGAGATCCGGCAGGCCGGTGTGGATGGATCCGGAGACATGCTGGGTGAAATGAGGGGGTGGGTTCTCTGAGCCATTCAGGGTCCGCATCATCTCGAGCGATGTCGGATCATAAACGGGGCCGCGCGCCCCAGCCTCCTGATCCCGCCGTTGTCCCTTGTCTTGCTCTCCCGTCTTCCTGTCCATCGTCGCACCCTCCCCCGACCAGGATGATTCCGCCAACCCGCTTGGCGGAAAATCCGGGTGTTGGAGGGATGACAATTCCTTGATGGAGACGGTTTTTGGACCGAGAAAAAAACTGGCTCATGGGGAAGCTCATGCCACAGTCGGCGCGAGCAAGAATCTTTTTGTTATGGTCGGTGGGTGTAAGCGCAAACTGATCGGGGTCAACTGGTTGTAGAAAAAGCAGGACACCCGGCACGGTGAGCTAAGTCACCACCGGATCGTTGAATCAGCAGGCGATGGGAAGGGATTGATCGAAGGCTGGGCAGGGTTTTTCAGAGCAGCGCGTGTTCGCGGAGTGCTTCCTCGCGGGCGCCGCGGGCGATGGCGGCCAGTTCATTCAGCTTGGGTTGGCGGTCGGTGTGGTCGCTGGCGAGGCGCAGGTAAAGGCTCTCGTGCCGCTGCCAGTCGGCGGCGAGGAGGGCAAGCGATTCCTTGCGGGCCGGCTCGGGCAGGGCGCGGGCCGCGTCGAGCAATTTGGGCGCCAGCAGTTTGAGGGCAATCGCCAGGCGGTCGAGTTCGCCGTTCACCGGATCGGGCCGGGGGTTGGCATCCTTGGCGTTGCCGGCACCTTCGGGGAGTCTGGAAGCCGAGGCCGCGAGGGGTAGTCCGGTGCGGACCAGTTTTTCCACCTCGTCGCTGCAGGAACGCGAGAGTTCGAGCTAGGCCGCCACGCGGGCGGGACCATCGAGCACGAGGTCACCGCCCCGCTGGCCCAGGGCCTGGTGC
>JAFMJU010000280.1 GCA_017853285.1 Gemmataceae bacterium | reverse complement strand
GCCAGATCCCTGATCTCAAACAGCAACTCGCCAGGGGCGTTCATCCTGCGCGGTACCGCCGGCTGCGTTTTTTCTGGAGGATTACCCCCCGCAGGCAACTGTCCAACCCCGGACAGGAATCCATCGAAGGGCAGGTTGCTGGAAATGCCCGTCGGCAGGGCAAGATTGGCAGGGCCCCACATATCCGCGGGCGCTGACCTGGATGGGCTGATGGTTATGGCCAGGTTCTCCGCCTTTCCGGAATCCTGCCTGAGGCGCACCGTGATTGCCTTTTTGGACCCGGAACCGCGCAACGGCAGGGTATCCCCGTAGACACTTCCATCCTCGCCCGGATCAGAGATCACCAGAGAAGGCCGCGAACCATCGTCATCGGGAAGAATGGCCACCAGGCCGTACCACCTGCGCGAACCGTTCCTGAATTCGAGGACAAAGTCGTAACCTACCCTGGTCGGGACAACCGCTGACGGGTCTCTACTGAGCGCCACTTCGACGGTACCCCCGGCGCCGGAAGGACGGGCTCCCCGGATTGAGGCGCTGAATGGCCCCAGGGAGCCGCGCAGCACGCTGGCGGCGACATCCTCGTAACGGATCAGGTCGCCGGTCCAGTGGACTTGGACCGTGGTCTCCTCCCCGGGCAATCGCAAGGGGACCGGCTTTACGGGGATGATTGACAAATCCGAAATGCCCTGGATGTTGAACTTGTTGCCAAAAAATCCAGCCATCTCGGAGGAAAAATCCTTGTCCAATCCCATCCGGCTTTGGTGCCGGAGCCGGCTCACCACCCAGAAAAGGTAGTTTTCGCGCTCTTCCCGTATGACCTTGCCGGCCGGATTGCTTCCCGGCTGGTCGAGGGTCTTGTTGGAGAGCCAGCCTGGATAAGCCAGGTTTGCCCGGAAGGCGATCCGTCGGTCAGCCTCGATAAGCTCGGGCACTTTTACCAGGAAAAGCCTGGAGATCACGCCTCCCTTGTCAACCGCCTCTCGCAATCCCAAGGTGCCCGGACCGGTTTCCCCTTTCACCCGAAGCGGCGCCAGTTCGGCTTCCGGCACCCCAAGCAGCCTGAGACGCTCTGTGATGAAACTGACACGCTCGAGGTTGTAGGCCGAGCGCTGCTCCGACCGGGACGGGTCGGTCTGGTCGTAATCCGGGCGTGCCGGCGCCGGGGTGCCATCGGACCGCTCCTGATTCTCGATGGCCTGGATCTTGCCCACCACCCTCTGCTGGATCTTCAGATAGCAGGTGATCAGGGTGAGGCGGTTTTTCAGCGGTTGGCCGCCAAGGCGCAGGGCGGACTCCACCTCGGGTAGTACCGCGGGCGACACATTCCCCGACCCCGAGATGCGGACGAATTCCTGGATACCCTCGGTCTGGACCGCCACATGCACTTCCTGGTAGCTCTTCGCCAGATCCTGCGCGGCAGTTCGAAGGCGACTGACAATCTTTTCGATCTCGACACGGGGAAGCTCGCTGGCGGATTCCAGTTGCTCGAAAAGCTCGATCATTTGCTCCATACGGTCGGCGTATTTGTCCCAGCCGGCGGGCAGACCGAGCGGGAACGATTCGAAGGCCGAGAAATCCTGCACCGCCTGCCAGATGATGGACCGTGACTCGTTGAAGACCTGTTCGAATCCCTCGACGAAGATGGCGGAGCGCCTCGCCTCGGAAAGCAGCGCGCTGGCTTCCGAGGCGTGGAGACTGGGGCTGTACTCGACCAGCCAGGTTCCGTCGGAGCAGTTCTCCATCATGCTATCCATGATGGAACCGATCCTTGAATAGCACCGCCAACGCGCGGCCGCCTGGTTGCAACGCAGGGAGGTGGACAGGCAGGTCTGGGCGAGATCCGGCGCGGCTACCGAGGCGGTGGTCGAGCCGCCGAGTCGCATCAGCAGCCTGCCCTCGGAGGTCCTCGGTTCCCCTCGGAGCTTGAAAAGGATTTCGGCGGCGGCCCTCCAGTTGGCGGCAACCGTGTCGGGCAGGTTGATCATGGCGTTGACGCAAGCCAGCTCGATGTCGGCCTTGCCCGCCGCCGGGTTCGCCTTTGTCCACTCCTCAGCCGCCTTCTGGACCATGGCGGCCCCGTCCGGCCCGGAAATCTTGGCCGGGTCAACCGAGAGTATCGCCTTTTGCAGGGATTTGACCATCGGTTCAGGTGTCTGTGCCAGCACCCCCTCGGCCATCATCATGCCGAGGGAGGGCATGACGCCCGGGCTGGGCAGCTCGGATTTGCGGCGCTCCAGCTCGGCCCGGATGAGCCCGGTCTCGTAGCGCAACTGCTCGACATAGTTCTTCCGGTCGACTCCGAGCAGGTGGTAGAGCAACCCTTGCCGGGCCTGGTCGGCAAGCCGGTTCATCAGTCGCGGGTAATCCACCTCGACACGCTCCGAGGTCCATTTATCAAGGAGCTCCCAAGCGGCCTCGACCTCTGGCGGGATCTGGAGCACCTTGGCAGGGTCCCCAGCCTGGGAAGGGCCGGCGCCGCCAGCGGCAACCCCGGAATCTGCCGCAGGTTTTCCCTGTTTCTTATCCTTCTTTTCGGCCTCGGCGGTATTGTCACCCGCGCCGGCACCCGGCTTGGCGCCGGCTTCGGCCTTCTTCGCGTCGTCCTTGGCCGGTGATTCGGCATCCTTTTTCCCTGCTGCAGCAACGGCGGCCTCGCCGCCGCCGGCCGGACTTGATCCATCAGTTTTTCGTGCAACCTCCCCGGAATCCCCGTCGGTTTGGGCGCCGGCGGCGGTTCCCTCGGGGTCATCCGCCGGCTTCCTGGGGCCCATGAAGGGGATCCAACCCTTCAGGCTGGTCCAATTCTCCGAGACCTTCGAGGCGATCACTTGGCTGGGGACATAGCGGATCTTCGGAAGACCAAGGAGCATGTCTGGGCCGGTGCCAAGCATCAGGGGCGTCTGGCGGGCCAGGTTGCAAAAGGAGGTCCAGCGATCGACATGCCGAACCAGCACATCCTGCAGGTCGGAAAGGTACACCTTGCCGTATCGGTTCAGATTGGAGCCGCGGATGGCTGGAAGCTCGCCGTTGACAGCCTTCGCCAGGAAGTGGCAGAAGGGGCTGGAGTCAATCGCCTGGCTGGCGAAACTGCGCTGGCCAGGCGCGCAGGTCATCAGCACATGGAACGGGTTGGCACCATCCTTCTGGAAGGCCTCGAGCTCCGCCATGCAGGCGCCCGGCAAGTCAATCTGCAGAATCCCCTGGGGAACGCTGATCAGCGGGTTGAAGATATCCAGCACCAGCAGCTTGCGAGAGGCCGGGCATCTGGCCAGGGAGCGGAAGAGGTCCTCCAGGGCCACCGTGTTGAGGATAGTCGGGCTTCCCCTGAGGTTTTCCACCCTTGCATCGGAAGGTAGCAACAGCAGCTTGCCATCCGGCCCGGCGATCGCCCTCGCCGAGACATAAACCACCACATTTTCCCGGGGTCCGACTTTTTCAACCTCGGTCAATATTGCCAGAATCTGCTGGCGGTCGAGGCTTGCGGCAGGCACCGGATGGACCCGGTCAAACACCCTGCCGGAGGTCAGGATTTGACGGTCCTTCTGCCCCAAGGGCACCGGGATGATCCACGGCTGTTCGTACTCGGTCACCATCACCGTGAACAGCATCGGGGTCTGGACCCGACCGATCCACGAGATGAAGCCCAAGGTGGAACCCATGAGCGCCAGAAGCAACGGGGCGAGAACCAGGGCCCGCAGGTTGGATTTCCCAGGGCGATTGGGGGAATCGGAAGATGGCGGGTTTTCCAGCCATGCCGGGGAAAGCCCCTGGCCAAGACTATCCGACGATTCAGCACCGGTGGCGGGGCCGGATGGCGAGTCGCTCTTGGGTGGCACCTGGCTCATGGTTTTGCCGGGCCGCCGGTGGCCGCACCAACAGGTCCGGAAGGCTTTTGCCGGTCCAGCGCGGGTCTCGGTCTGACATCATTGGCATCGGGCGGGCCCATGTCCTTCATCTGGATCATCCGGCCGGTGGATGCCGCGGTTTTTTTCAGGGCCGCCAGGGAGGAAAAACCCAGGCCTTCCAGCTTGTCGAAATCAGTGGGTTGGAACGGCCAAAAAACAGTCATGACCTTGCCAGAATCGCCGAACAGGTGGACCTCACGATTCAAGCCCGGAATTCCGGAGGGCCTGATGTCAGGAATCTGGGCGGAACTGTCACCGGACTGAATATTCATCCGGGTCCTGACGACCAGGGCCGGCTTTGGCTCGACATTCTCCCCATCGATGAGCACCAGGCGGTTTTCAACGGAGACAGACTCCACCAGGCATGAGGAGCCACCGACCTGGACAGACTTGTTCCGCAAGTCGCTGGCCGCCTTGAAATCGCGGCCGCGGGCCAAGGCTGTCTCGGTCGGCGCGGATGTGGTTTCCGACCACCAGACAGTCAGGCCGCCTCGGGATGGCGCCCCGGTTTCCGGCTCGGTTGGCCACCAGGTCGAGTTCACCGCCCAAGCCGGCGACGGATAACCTGCCAGGTCGACCACGCGGTTGGCAACCGGTTTGCCGGCGGCATCCATTTCCCACCACACCAGCCCCGGTCTTGCGACTGCCAAATCGAATTCGTCCCCGCTCCAGTCCTTTTCCAATACGGCGAACCGTTGGGCCGACCCCTTGCCATCTCGGTTTTGGAGCAACGCCGCGGTCCAGGCCCCGGAAACGGAGCGCGGCCTGGACGGGCTGTCACCAGCCATCCCCAGCCGCCGCAATCCGCCCTCCTTGCGAAGGCCCAGCAACAGGGATTCCGATTCACCCAGCCGCACCGTGCCGACGGGGGGTGTCAACCTGCCCGCCCGGACGAGGTACTCGCCAGGCTGCAAGGGGGGCCTGATCCATTTGTCGGCAAAACCTGGAAGGGCCGCGGGATAACCGTCCGGCGGCATGCCGGAAGGAGGGAGATTGAACCGGTCCTCCAACTGGAAGAGGATCTCGCGCCGCAACGACTTCTCCATCTCGCTGACCAGTCCGGGAAGATCCTGCGCGGAAACATAACTGCCCGGAGGCGACAACTTGGTGAGCCCGGAGAAATCCTTCCTGGCCTTTTCCTCCTCCTCACCGGTCCTGTAGCCGATCACGCGAACACTGATGCCGGTGCCGGCCAGGATCTTGGCGATGAGGGCCTCCGTGGGCAGTTTCTCCGGATTGAGCGATTTGTCGCCCTCGGCGCAGTTGTCGGCGCCGTCCGTCAAGACCAGCATGGTCTTGGGACCCGGTTCCCCCGCGGTGGATTCCATCGCCTTGGCGGCCTTGGCCATGGAGGCGAGAATTGGCGACTTGTTCCAGGGCACGATCTCACCGCTGCGGAAACGATTGGCCAGGCGCTTGGCCATTTGGGCGCGATCCTCACCCAGGACGGTGGGGCCCATTAGCACCCGGATCCCGTCTTCGGGCACATCCACGGTGCGCCTGGGTCCCTCCGCCTGACCAAAAACCCACACGGTGAGCTGGATACCCGAGGGCAGACTTCCCAGGACCTTTTCCAAGGAGTCTGCCACCTCCGCGATCTTGCCCGGGGAGCCCGGGTAGGGCCCCATGCTCCCGGAGCAATCGATGACCAC
>JAFMJU010000279.1 GCA_017853285.1 Gemmataceae bacterium | reverse complement strand
CTTTGGCTGACTGGGGTCGTCAAAAATTCGCGATAGAGGTTTTCCTGCTCAATTTGAGGCAGGATGCAAAAGAATAGGGACGCATCCCCAACCGGACCAGATGCGCTCCCGAAGCTGGGAGGCAGGTAGTTCCCGGCAGACGATGCGTAATTGTGCAGGGCGGTTCCCAAATTCTTCAGATTGTTTTGAGAACGGGTTCTTGCCGCTGCTTCACGAACCTTTTGCACTGCTGGGAGCAACAGCGACATAAGCACGGCAATGATTGCAATAACAACCAGCAATTCAACAAGGGTGAACCCTTTTCGTCCCATGGTTTTCAGTTTCATAGGGTTGGGACTCCGTTTTGGAAAAGGCGTTGCTACTAGGGTTGAACAGACCTGCGATTGAGCGGGAATCTTGAGATTAAATAATACAATAGCAGCGAAGTTTTCACACTTCGAAATCCAATCCGTCGGGGCACTCAGGCCATAACTCCATGGAAATGATTGAACCCGTTTTTGTTTCAGATCACCAGTTTTCCGTGGTGGGCCAAACCTACTTGGAAGAAACGGAAGCCGAGGAATTCTTGTCCGGGTACCTGGCCCTTTGGCACCCATTGGTCCTTTCCCGAATGGCTGCATTGCCAAGGATTTGCAGTGTTTTGGACCTGACCGGCCAGGTTGCAAAAATTTTGGCGGTGGTAGGGGAAAAGGAAAAAATCAGTCACATTCAAACCCAATTGGTGGCGGGGGAAGAATCAAAGGGTTGGGCCTTCGGGGCTGCAAATCCTCGGCTCCTGGCCGAGATTGGTTTGGCGCTAGGTGCCGGGGAAAGTCCAATTTCGGATTTGGAATCCAGTTCATCTTTCCCAATGAATTGTCAGGAATTGGAAAGCGCCTTTCGAGGGCTTGGCTTGGGGCTTGCCTGGGTGGATTCCGTTTTTGAATCCCAAAACCACACCAATTTGTTGGACCGGGAAGGATTATTGAATGCATGCAGACAAGGAGCCCAAGATTGGCAGGCTGGTGATTTTGCGGGATGTAGTCAGAAGCTTAGGGATGCAGCTGAATTATTAACCCAAGCCAGGGAGCAAGTTATCGGCGGCACTCCAAGAGTCCTTGAGTCGGTGGATTGGGACTCGTTTGACCGCATCGAGGATGCCCATCTGCCAAAGGGGGCAGGTTTTGGTCTTCCTTGTTCAGTCTGGGCTTCTGGGGAAAGGTTGGAGCAAACGGCAAACCTTTTTCCAGAACGCATTGAAAAACTGAAGGGGTGCCAAGACAAGTTGCAAGTTTGCGGTGGGAGATATTCAGTCAGGTCCGATAGCCTGCAGCCTGTCAGCAGCCAATTGTGGAACCTTCGCAAAGGGCAAATGATCCACCGTGGTTTGTTTGGGGAATATTGCCCCGTGGTCGTACATCCCGGAACCGACTTGCATCCGGGATTGCCAACCCTATGGAGGCAGTGCGGGTTTCAGCATGCGATCTTTAGGTTTGGTCCATCGGGTTTTGAAAACAGTGATCAAAGCGCCGTTAATTCCAAGGTCAGGTGCTCGATTGTTTCCTGGTCAAGCGGTGATGGAATGGGGGTGGAAACCCTGGCCCGTCCGCCTTTGTCCGCAGGTAGCGCTCGTTGTGGAATAGACTTGGCTTACCATTTCCAAAAAAGCCAATCTCTGGATTATTGCCCTTTGTTGCATTTTCAATCGGTTGCCCCCGAAGCTACCGGCTGGTTTGTCGACTTTTTGAGCCTCTGCTCATTGGCTCCGGTAATGGGTACCCATTGCATCCCCACAGAAGTGTTGAGGAACGCCTCGCCAGGGGATTATTGGAGTTCCGCCACCGCAGATGAAATGATGCCAGACCCTGGAAGCGTTCCATTGGAAGGATTGGAAATGGGCCCGGACTGGGCCAAAAGGGTCGAAAGACAAAACATTCAGGCCAAGTGGGCTTTCACCTCCATGCTGTCCCTACTCGAGGGGGGGAAAGAGGGTGGGGTTGCAAAGGATTGGGAAATTTCCCGAAAAGAGGTGGAGGATTTGGAAGAACGGTTTGAGCTCAATGGGACATTGGAGCCGATTGATTTTGCAAATTCACCTGGTGAAAGCCCCGAATCCCGTTTGGCCAGGAGAATTCTGGTTCGCGGGAAAACCAATGTGCCAGGTTGGTTGGTCCTGAATCCCTGCTCTTTTACCCGACGGGCGGTGGTTCAGCTTCCTGGAACCAAAATCTACAAGGTGGAAGGGCCGGTCCGGGCGTGCCAAGTGGAAACCGGCCAAACCGTCAGTTTGGTGGTTGAGGTTCCCTCTTATGGTTTTTGTTGGTTACCCAGGGAAGGTGAACTGAACCCCGCATCCATGGCTGCAGGCCTTCGCTTGGCGGATGAGCGGGGGGTTAGAAATGAATTCCTTGAAGGGGACATCGACCCTTCAACAGGGGAAATCCGTGGAATCAGGGATTCCCGCAGTCGCCGGCCAAGGCTTTCCATCCAATTGGCTGGGCAAACTGGCACCGCAATGGTCCACCGGCAGATCAATGTGATTTCACGCGGCCCGGCCCGTGGTGAAATCGAATCCCAAGGCGAATTGGTGGATTCAGCTAACAAAAAAATCGGCGAGTTTTCGCTGGGCCTCAAAACATGGCTGGGTCGCCCGGTTTTGGAGGTGGTAGGGAGGGTGGAAATGGCGGCGGGAAGCCAGCCCGCGATGGCGGCCCTGAAACTGGTTTGGCGTGATCCATCGATGGACCTGAGACGTGGCTGGATGGGGCAGGCTTACCGGTTGAGGGAGGGCTACCAGCGAACTGGAGAATGGCTTGAAATATCAGAGGGAGCAGCAACCACCACCATATTGCCGCAGGATTTTCCGCTTTGCCGGCGAGTTGGAAAAAGGTCGATGGACCTTCCATTTGGTTTTGGCGGTAAAAAAGTGGACCAGCTTCATTGTTTGGGTATCGCGCTTGATCGGGATTTTCCATTCCTTATGGCACAGGGTTTGGAATCACCGCTCCCCTGTGTGCCGGTCGATAGTGGGCCTCCCCCAAGTGGTATCTCAGGCTGGTTGGGGATGATGGACCACGCCAATGTGGTGGTCACAGATTTAAGACCGTGCGATGTAAACGGGCGGCAGATCCTGAATTGGCAATTGATCAATACATCGCAGGAGGGGTTTGAGCTGGGACTTTCCTTGGCGAAAAAAATCCAATGGGCCTCCGGGGTGGACGCATTGGGACAAGAACAAAGGTCGGCGACTGTGGAGGATTACCAGGCCCGGTTATTTTTGCAAAGGGTCGAGTGGGCAGGGCTATCGATCGCAATGGGTTGAAAAGCCCAATAAAAATGGTAAACAGTGAGCTATTTGCCGGTACTGTCGGCTGGAAATTGTTTTTTTTAAAAATCGGGCTCAATTTTTCAGGGTTTGGTGTTGTGTTTTGGGGAAGGTTTGATCGCTGGCGGCCTTTCTTCCTGCCTTCTTTTGGTTTTCCCCTTTAAGGACAACATGCCATGAAAAAATTGCTGGGCTTGGGAGCCGTCCTCGCGATGGCCCTTTTGTTCGGATCCACCTCCCAGGCGGCTGGATGGGGCCAGGGGCCAGTCTACGGATCAGGTCCCTATCGCCCATTTGGATGCGGGGCCGGTATTTATTCGGCACCCTGGTATCTTTTCTATCCTTATGACAACTATTTCAATATGCCTGCTCCTCCGGCATATCCGTATTGGCCCCAACAAAATTTCAACGGGTCAATGGGTAATGGGGGAACCAGTGTTCCTGGGGCGTTTTTCCCAAATCCCGGGGCGGTTCCCAACTATTGGTTGGGAAGGTGATTGCCAGAAAACATTTTGGGCCCCTAAATGGGGAATTCTGAAGGCAAATCTGGCAGTTTGAATTAAAAACTTTGAACACGCGGGGCCCTTGATTCGTCTCAAGAGAGGGCTACCGCGTGAAGGTTTTAGGGACCCGATCATGGGAAGTGCGAATGGAAAATTGGTTCCCACCGGGGGAGGTGATGCCATCGAACTTCCCGGTGAGAGCGTCCTGATCGGTCGGCGACCCAGTTGCGATATTCGCATGGATTTTCAAAACATATCGGGACACCATTGCAGGCTTTCCTTTCGCGATGGATTTTGGTTTTTGGAGGACTTGGAAAGCCAGAACGGGACCAAGGTAAGCGGCACCCGAATCCTTCCGCGCACCAACAAAATGATCCAGCCTGGTGATTTGATCACCATTGGAAAGCGTGATTTCGTGATGGACTATGTTCCAGGTAAGGCCATTTCCCCGGTCGTGGAATCAGCGGCTGTGGAAGACCTGACTGTCCCCCTCATGCAAAAAGCGGGTTTGGAAAAAGTTGGCAAAGGAAAAAGCAAGTCCAGCCAATCCCCTGTTGCCTTTGACCCCGCGGACTTTCTGTTGGATGACGAAATCGACTGAGGGCCTGGTCTTTCCAATCAGGCCAAATCCAATTTCTCGAGGACCCCGCAAACCAATCGGCTGAGGGGTTCCTCGGCCCTGTTTGCGACAGCGATGATTTCCTGCACGCTGACCGGTTCCAAAGCGTCCGGAAAACACATGTCGGTGATGATCGACAAGCCAAGGACTCTCATTCCGGAATGAACAGCGACGATCACCTCAGGCACGGTTGACATGCCAACCACGTCCGCACCGATCAGGCGGAGAAAACGATATTCAGCACGGGTCTCGAGGCAGGGGCCGGTGACGGCAACATATGTTCCAGTCCTGACTTTCACACTTTTTTCCATTGCCACCTTGGTTGCAAGTTCCAGAAGACCTTTGTCGTAAGGCTCGCTCATGTCTGGAAACCGAACCCCAAGGCGGTCGTCATTCGGGCCAATCAGCGGATTGTCACCCAACAGGTTGATATGGTCATCGATGAGCATGATGTCCCCTTTGCGATAAAGGGGATTCATGCCGCCACAGGCATTGCTGACAAAAAGAAAGTGGGAACCAAGGGCTTTGAAAACCCTTACCGGAAGTGTTAATTCTGCCAGGGAATATCCTTCATAGGCGTGGAAACGCCCATCCATGGCGACGATCGTTACACCTTCAAGGTTTCCGCAAATTAGCCGGCCATGATGCCCCGGTGATGTTGAACGGGGGAAATGCGGGATTTGTTCGTAGGGGATTTCCAGTTCTATCTGTATTTTTTTTGCCAATCCGCCCAACCCCGTGCCAAGCACCATGCCAACCCTTGGGGCTTTATTCCAGCGGGCTTTCACAAAGGAGGTTGCATCCTCGATTTTGTCGAAAAGTGTGTTCATGGGGAGCCCGTAAGCCGTTTTTTTCAAAACATTTACATGATATTTTGATAGTGATCGGACGCACCTTCGTCCCGAGAACAGACAAGCGCTTTTCACCCGGCGGGAAACAGGAATGGCTGTCAATTTGACCCCGCAGTACCACGAGGCAGAAGAACGGTACAAAAAGGCAAAAACCCCGGGTGAAAGGCTATCTTGCCTCGAGGAAATGTGGGTTCAGCTGCCCAAGCACAAAGCAAGTGAAAAGTTGCAGGCCCAACTAAAGACAAAGCTTAGCAGGGCCAGGGAAGAGCTGGAAAATCCCGCAGTTTCCACTCCGGCGAA
>JAFMJU010000278.1 GCA_017853285.1 Gemmataceae bacterium | reverse complement strand
GCCGTGACCATCACCCTGAAATCGGCTTCGCCCAACCGGCAATCGACTTTCTTGATTGTGGAGGACCGATACCTTGCGCGGCGGGCCATGGCCCGGGCCCTCCGGAGTGCCGGTCATCTGGTCACCGAGGCTGAGGATGGGGACACGGCACTTGGCATCGCACTTTCCAGCAGACACGATGCGATCGTGCTTGACCTGGCATTGCCGGGCAAAAGCGGTTTGGAAATCCTGAGACGGTTGCGGGAGGTTTCCCGCGTGCCGATTTTGTTCGTTTCCCAAGCCGATTCGGTGGAGACCCGCCTCGAGGTTCTTCAGGCGGGCGCCGACGATTTCCTGGTCAAGCCCGTAGACTTGCGCGAATTGCAGCTGCGCCTGGAAAACCTGTTGCAACGCACGAGTGAAGCGCCGGTAGCCCGTCAATGGAAGGCGGGGGACCTCGAGCTGGATCCCATTGCGCGGCTCGCGCATCTGGGCGGCAAACCGGTGGATTTGACCGTCACCGAATTCGACATTCTGGCCCTGATGGCCCGGATGCCCGGCAGGCTGGTTCCGCGCGCCGAGATGGAGGAGGTTCTTTTTCGCGATATCCCCGAGCCGGGCCGAAAGGCCAATATTTTGGATGTTTATATTCTTCGTTTACGCCGCAAGATCGGCGAGGGCCGCATCCTCAACCGCCGCGGCGTCGGGTTTCTCCTGAATGGCTGACCCCTGGTTCACAATACGCTCGATCCGCTGGCAGATGGTGATCCTGTTCATCCTGATCGCCTTCTCCGTGGGGATCCCGCTGCGGCTCAGCAACTACCGGTTCATGCGCGAGCGCCTTCTGGACGACCTGGACAACCGCCTATCCAGAAGACTGAATGTTCTGGCGGAGCTAACCCGTCAATCGGCAACACCGGAGATGACCCAGGCGATCATGGAGGGCCTGCTTGTCACCCCCACCGACAGGGGAGCCTTGGCGCCCTACCCCGTCAGCCTGCTGATTCCGAAGAATGAAAGCGGGATCTCTCCTGAATTCGCAGGTGTTTGGCGGGACAACTGCTGGGTTAAGGGATGGGGCATCGATGACGGGATCGGGGACCCGGCCCTGCTACCACCGGACGAATTCCGCGTTCATTCAGCGACGGGCCCGCACGGCGAGTCGCTGGTTGCCGGTTCACGGATAAGCGGGGCGCTGCTGGAACTGCACCAACTGACACTTATCTATTTTTTCACCATGGTCGCCGGGGCGCTCATCCTAACGCCCCTCGCCATGGTTATTGCCAACTTTGCCATGCGGCCGGTACGGGACATCAGTCGCATCGCCCAACGCATCGCGCGGGGGGAAACCCGGCTGCGGTTGGAAACCGACACCATGGTCACGGAACTGCGGAGCATGGGCGGCGCGCTGAATGAAATGATCGACCGGTTGGAAGGACAGGTCGTGGCCCAGGCCTCCTTCACGGCCGACATCTCCCATGAACTGGGAAACCCGATCAACACCATCCTCCTGCAGGCCCAAATGGCCTGCGACCCCGATGTATCCCCCGACGAGTTGCGCTCCACGCTGCGATCCTGCGGCGAGACCGCAGGACGGATGAACCGGTTGCGCGAAAGCCTGCTGCAACTCGCTCGCGCCGACGCGATCGCTCCCTCGGAATTCGCCCCCATTGATCTGGAACCGGTCCTGGAGGAGGCACTGGGCAGTGTTCGCGACCTGGCCAAGGCAAGGCGGGTACAGGTGGAATGCCAAACTTCCAGCCTGGAAGCCCGGGGCGATAGCGACCTACTGCACCAGGTGCTGGTCAATTTGTTGACCAACGCCATCCGGCATTCACCTTCCGGAGGCACCGTCCGGATGGAGGCACGATCCATCGCGAATGGGACTGTGACCGTGGCCGTGCAGGACGAGGGGCCTGGAATCGATCCGGAACAAATACCCCACCTGTTCGGGAGATTCCGTTCGGGGGGCAAAAAACCCGGTCGAGGTATCGATGGTCATGGACAGGAAACGGAGGGTAACGGCCTGGGGCTGGCGATTTGCCATTCGATTTTGGTGGCCCACAGGGGCAGCATTTCCTACCGTCAGGAAAACAAAACCGGGGCCATTTTTGAAATCCGCCTACCGGGGCAAAGACCTCAAACCCCTTTTTGATGCAGAAGGCGTCAGGTTTGGCTGGAAGGTGGAAAACCCTTGAGCTATCAAACCAAGGAAACAACCTGTATCGAATTCTGAAACAAACTGAATTGGGGCCTTCGATTCGGAGAATCTAATGGAAATTATAAATTACAAAATCAACAGGATTTATTTCCATTAGAGGTTAAAAACCATCTCCATGCAGCCAATCGACAAACGATTCGATTGATTGATATCTGGCTTTATCTTACCGCAAAAATAAACCTATATTGAATTTACAACCTTTCCAAATGAATCTTGATCCTTTTAAGCTTCAAGATCCATTTACATTTACTTTTATATATCAATGAATTTCAGATAATTTTTTTTGCTACCACTGCACCCTTCTAATAGAAGCCTTGCTGCAAACCTCCTAAATTGCCAGCTGGATCGGGCCAATCTTTGGCCCCCGGGACGGGAAATGATTCCGCCCCGGCCAATGATCGTTTACCTCGGAAGGTTGCACCATGGCCCATATGCCTCGCGTTTTCTCCTGGGGTCGCCGAATCCTTCTGGGCGGAAAAAAGGTAGCCCGTATTCACCAGCCCTCCAGCCCGGCATTCAAACCAGCCATCGAATTGTTGGAAAGCCGCCTGACTCCGGCCTTCACCAACCTGTCCACCATCGCCCAGTCGCTGCGGCAGGCAGAGGACGCTTTGCCGCAAATTCCGGGTCTGGACGCATCTTTGGGCCAAATGGCACCCAGCCGCCTGAGCGATGTGCTGGGCCTGAACGCCTACAACAACGGCACCAATACCTGGAGCCAGTTCGACACCTCGTACCCGAACCCATCGGTTGCCAACCTGCAATCGGTGGCTTCCGCGATCACTGCCAATAGCCCGTACACCTCCACTGTCACCTACACAGCAGGGGATTCGGTAGGATCCGGCAACGCCCTCAACAGCAGCGCCAACACACCCGCTTATGGATCGCTGCCCGACCTTGGTTTGGGCCAGTACTCAGGCTTCACAGTCCAAGCCTGGTTCAACTCGAGCGTCATTACCAGCAATTCGCAGAAAATCATCGACCTTGGCAACGAGTCCAGCAATTCTGACAACATCATCGTCGGAATTTCCGGATCCAAATTGTACATTCAAACTTACAACGGGTCCACGGGAGTTTCCTACTCCGCCGGGCAAACCCTGGCAAGCAACACCTGGTACCATGTGACCGCCGTTTTCAGCGGGACAACCGGAACCATTTATCTCAACGGTTCGCAAATAGGCACCTCCAGTTCCATGGCTCAGGTCCGGAATGTGGCGAGGGCCAATAATTATTGGGGCATGACCAACGGCTCCAACAACACGATATGGCAGGGCCAGCAGGATGAGTTGCGCTTCTGGAACCGGGCACTCACCGCGGCTGAAATCGCCAGCAACTACAATATCAGTTTCTCCACGGGCCAAAGCGGCCTGATCGCCTATTACAAGGCGGATGAAACTTCCGGCAACTCCCTCAACGACTCGTCCGGAAACGGCAATAATGCGACCCTGCAGATCGCCAGTTCGGTAACTGTGGCCAACAACAGCTTCGAGACTCCCACCCAATCGTCCAAAAGTTACACTCCCAACCCATCCGGCGCGACCTGGTCTTTCACTGGAGGGGCCGGTATCGCCGCCTACAACAGCACCTGGTTTTCAACCCAGCCCCCTTCGGGCTGGGGCAACCAAGGGGCTTACATCCAAAACTCCGGGTCCATCTCCCAAACGGTGACCATAACCACCGGCGGGGCCTACAGCGTGACCTATATTGCAATCGGCCGACCCAGCTATTCGAACAACAAAATCGCCGTATCCTTAGGCGGCACACAGTTGAGCCTCTGGGACATGCACAACAACGATCCGGTCGTCTCCAGCGATAGCATCTGGTACGGCAGTCCGGTCGGATCCTCGGTTTTTCTCAAACCTGGAAACTACACACTTTCCATTTCAGGCCAATACACCAGCGGGGACTACGATTCGGCCATTGACGGAGTGGTCATCACATATTCAGGCGCCGGGGGAGGCAGGACCACCAGTGGTGTCACCCTTTACTCGACCGCGGGCGCCCATATCCAATGGAGTCAGTCCGGAACCTACAACTCTGTCTTTTCCACCGGGGGCATGGACGGGGCCCTGCATCTGAACCCATCGGGCAATTCCACGCTGCCCGTCACCGTCTCCGCGGTGCTGGACCTCACATTGGGCCTGAATGGCTCCAACCTGCTGACCGGGGTCACCGCCACCTGGACGGCTTCCGCCAGCCTGACCGGTTTGAATCTATCGACCAGCTTGGGTTACCTGGACAGCAGCATCCGGAACGGGTCCTACACCCTGTCAGCCAGCGCCACCACCACCCTGTTCGATACCGCCACCAGTGCTTCGGCACCCGGTGTGACCGGAACGGCCACCAACACGACCTCCAAGATTTCCAACACCAATGATTTTACGGTGGTGGGAAGCAATCTGTTCCAGAATTCCGGAACCACGACGGTGAGCGCCAGCATGCCGTTCACCGGTCAGGTGGGTGGCAACGCGTTCCCAACCGGAAACAGCGCGCCCACGGTTGCTTTGACCTCCAACACCCAAGCGTGGACCGGCAGCAGCTACACGCAGCCCCTGTGGGGCATGACTGGATTCGGCAATTTCCTGGCCCTGGCCCAACTGGATGCGGCCGCCCTGGTGAACACCGGCATCAACAACGCGGGAGGGTCGTTCGGGGCGCTCAGCAAGACCGACTGGCAGACAGTGCCGTTCAGCAGCACCAATGTCGGCCAGGGCTACGACTGGGGTGCGGGTTTGGCCGATAACGCCGACCTCTTGTACGAAAACCCACTATCCATTGCCGGCAACTTCCGCATCACGGGACGCGTACCCGCCAACAACTATGGTGCCTCCTTCACCATATACCGCGGGTCGGCCAGCAGCACTTTCACGCTCTCGGGCAACCTGAATAGCGACACGCCCGCACTTTCCACCACCAGCCCGCTGATTGCCGCCCCCATCGCCTTCCACTTCAACCAGAAGCTGCAGGGAACCGGCCTGGGATGCCGGGAACAACCGGGGCACCCCGGATACATCGAGTTCTACGCCATCGATTCCACCGTGACCTCGTTCACTATGGATCCAGCCAACTCGGGCGTGAACAATTTCCTGTCCGCCAATGGATTCACACAACTTGGCTTCTTCGCCGAGCCCAACTACTCGCTGGCCCTGCAAAACGGCAGCTTTGAGGGCCCCAATGTGGGCACCTACGCCAACAATCCCCAAGGATCACAGTGGAGTTTCAACAACGCGTCCCTAGCTAACAACGGAATCGCCACTCCCGGCTACTGGGTCGGCCTGACCCCTCCTGACGGCAGTCAATTCGCCTATTTCGACCAGGACTCCACGGCTTCCCCCGTGCCCACCATCACCCAGACTTTGCAGCAATTGGAGGCGGGCAG
>JAFMJU010000277.1 GCA_017853285.1 Gemmataceae bacterium | reverse complement strand
GGAGTATCCCGTCAGGAAATATGAGCGAATTCCGGTGGGCGGCAGGCCCGCGGCCCTGGCATTCATGGCTAACGGAAAAGAACTGGTGGTCGCCAACCAGTTGAATGACTCCATCCAGTTGATCAGCACCACGGACAAGAAACTGGTGAAGACCATTTCCCTTGCACGGGCCGGAAAACCCGGCGAACACGAACAATTGGTGCGGGAGGGAGAGTCCCTTTTTTACAACGCCAAAAAAGCCCATCACCACTGGTTCAGTTGCCATACCTGCCACACCGACGGTCACACCTCGGGCCAACCATTCGACACCCTGAATGACGATTCCTACGGCAACCCCAAACAGACGCCCACGCTGCTGGGTGTGGCAGACACCGCCCCCTTCACCTGGCACGGCTGGAAACACGACATGGAAAAAACAGTCCGCGATTCCATGGTGAACACACTGTTCGGCCCGGAGCCCACGGCGCGGGAAGTGAAAGCCCTGACCACCTACCTTCAATCGCTTCGTCCGATTCCCAGCCCCAACAAACCCGCCCCGGGCACCCCGGCGGGCGAGGCCCTTGCACGCGGACGAAACCTGTTTTACGGCAAAGCCAACTGCGTCCGTTGCCACGCCGGAGAAACCCTGACCACCCCCAAAAACCACGAACTACCCATCGAACCCGATGGAAGCCCGTTCGACACATGGAACCCGCCGTCCCTGCGCGGAGTGCATGACCGTGCCCCGCTCATGCACCATGGGTTGGCCAATGACCTGAAGGATCTGCTGCAAAATCACCACAAACCTGAAAAAATGGGTGGAACCGCCTTGGACAAGGACGAGGTGGATGACTTGATTGAATTTCTCAAGTCGCTTTGACCCCTTGCGGCAAAATGGCTGGGGGCTTTGCCAATTGGGCAAAAAGCCCCCTAGCTCGATCTTGTCGGAAAATCAGGCTTCCAAACCACAGCTTGGAAATCCACCTGAAGATCGCCTTGGCCATTTTCCAGTCTGGCGAAGGTGGCGCAGGATTCGCTTCATCAAGGCCAGCCCCCTGGCGATTTCCCGGGTGACAAAGGACGGGCTGCGCTTCAGGGATTGAGCCACTTTCTTTTTCCCTTCCCCTTCCAGATAAACCCTGGACATCACAATCCGGGTCAGGTCAGGCAATAGCTGGATTGCCAACCGCAATTCCATCGATTGATCCCGGAACTCCAAAACCTCAGCAGGCGAGCCGTTGCGATTGCAAACCAATTCCCCTGCAGGCAGTTCCAGGGAACTGAATGAGGCGGGCAAACGGCGCCGGCAAATTCCGGAAATGATGGCGCGATCCACCAGAACCCAGACATATGCGGCCAAGTCCCTTTTGGCCGGATCATATCGGCGTTTCGTGGAGCCCTTTTGGACGCGGGTCAGGAGGTTTGACAATACCAGTTGGGAAACATCCTCGGCGGCTTGGACGGCGGCATTTCCCCGCAAACAGGTGCGCCTCCGGACCAAACGAATGGCAGTTGAAAGTAACAGTGGGCTGAGCTGTTCGCACACATCCACCGCTGCCTGCTCCTTTTTCCATCCATCGGCCCCATCATCGAAGGATTGGTAGTAAACCAGTAGGGAATCCGCGGCCGGGTCCAAAAGGGGGTCCAGAGGACGATTTGTCAGGCTTTCCGTTTGAATTCCCATAACAAATCCCCCCTTTTCCCGTTTCAGATAGCCAACACCACCGACGGATGCCAAAGCTTCAACAACTTCTTGCGGTTTGGGCCCAAAACCTTTCAACAGGATGAAAATTTTTCCGCAAGTAAGCGAATGGCTGTTTTATTGCCTTCACTCACGAAAAAGCCCTGTCCCAACCTCAGTTGGGACAGGGCTCACGGGATGCCGGTTTCAACTTTTTTTAAAAGCAGGATCAGCCCGGAATTTACTTGGCACCAACCCGATAAACGGTGGTGTGGCGATAGGTTTCACCTGGTTTCAGCACCACAGGTGGAAAGGCTGGCTGGTTGATGGAGTCTGGAAAATGCTGGGGCTCCAGACAGAATCCGTTGTACTGGTTGTAAACGGCCCCGCCTTTACCCTTGTTGGTTCCATCCAGAAAATTTCCTGAGTAAAACTGCACGCCAGGCTCGGTGGTGAGGACCTCGAGGAAACGACCGCTGGCTGGATCCTCAACGCGGGCCGCCAATTCCAGACCCTCACCTTTTCGGACCAGGACGAAATTGTGGTCATAGCCCTGTGGCTTGGCGTCAATCTGCTTGATCCTTTCACCAATGGCATGGGGCTCGGTGAAATCGAGGGGGGTTCCTTTCACAGGGTCCAGTTTACCGGTGGGAATCAGGTCGGCATCCACCGGGGTGTATTTCTCGGCCATGAGCTGAATCTTTTGTTTCAGCACATCCCCCGAGTTGTGCCCTGCCAGGTTGAAATAGCTGTGGTGGGTCAGGTTCACCGGGGTGGCCTTGTCGGTGGTGGCTGTATAGTCAATTCGCAGTTCATTGTCCTTGCTCAGGGTATAAACCACATCCACTTTCAGGTTGCCCGGGTAGCCTTCCTCCCCGTCGGGGCTGGTGTAGCTGAATTTCACGCCCAGGGCCTTGTCCAGCAGGGTTGGTTTCCAAACCACTTTGTCAAAACCTTTCAAACCCCCATGCAGAGCGTTGGGACCATTGTTCGCGGCCAGTTTGTATTCCTTGCCATCAAGGCTGAATTTGGCCTTCGCGATGCGGTTGCCTACGCGCCCCACGGTGGACCCGAAATACGGATGGCCCGCCAGGTAACCTTCCAGGGAATCGAAGCCCAAGGCGATATCCGCCGGTTTCCCATTCCGGTCGGGGACGATCCAGTCCGTCACCAACGCGCCATAGGTCATGATGCGAACAGTCACCCCGTTTTGGTTGGTGAGGCTGAACCGTTCGATTGCCGTGCCATCGGGCAATTTGCCAAAAGGCTCGCGAACAATTTTGGCCGGTTGGGCATCGGCGTGGAGGGCAAGCACAAGCAAGGCTCCGAGCATGGTGAGGAACTCTCCAGAAAGTGATCGTGGCAGGGATCAGAAAGGAACCTGTCTGGAAAGAGGTTACCAAATCCGGGAAAGGAATCCAGAATATCGGTGCAAACCATTAAAACCAAAGGACTTAAAACGCCCTTTGCCCTGTTTCGGCCTCCAGAATCTTGCGGGTAGCGTAAAACAGGCCCACAATGACCCCGATTTTGAGCACCAGGCCATTCAAAATGGTGGTTGGGTCCCACAACATGAAGCGTATTTGCACCGACAGATAAACCAGCGCACAGACGGTCACAATCGCGGGAGGCGCCACGGGCAACACCAACGCCGCAAAGATGAACCCGACTCCCAACGCGACATGGGCCCAGGCAACGGCTGTAAAAAGCTCCAGGGATTTTTCCCTAACCATCTGAACGACCTCGTCGGGTTGCTTTTCCCCTTCCTCGGTGAGGGGGACAGGCATTTCCGACACGATCCGGTTCATGTTCGGTATTTGCCAACCGAAAAAAATCAGATGAAACAACCCGATCAGCATCAGGATGTTTCGAACCGTGATGAGAATCTGGACCAAATGCTCGCCACCCACCGGCTTTTCCGGCGAGTTTCCCGCAAAGGCGGGTTCCCCCTTGCCTTCAGCGACAGGTTGGCTTTTGGGTTCCATTGCCGCAACCTCCGATTCATGGAAACAACGCGCGCCGGGAGGTGGTCCCGGCGCGCGTAAAGTTCAAGTTAATTCATCCAGGCCGGGCAAAAGCGCCGGTCATTTGATGAACAACATCTCCCGGTAGGTCGGCAAGGGCCAATGGTCATCGGCCACCAGAGTCTCCAGGTGATCGCTGTGTTTGCGAACCTCGAGCATTGCGGAAAGGACTTCCTTCTGCATGTGCTTGGCGTGGTCATACAGATCGCCCGAGCCCGCGTGTTCCAGGGCATGCTCCAAGCCGTCCACCGCTTTTTTCAAGCCGGCCAACGAGGTAGAGATGGCTTTGACCAAATCCGCCTGGACGGTGGCATCGGCACCGGCAGCCTTCACGGAAACCAGTGACTGCGCCACCTCGCCCTGGTAACGGACAACCGAGGGTATGACCATGGTCTTGACCATCATGGCCAGCACCTTGCCCTCGATATTCACCGTCTTGACGTATGCCTCGCACAGGATGTTGAACCGGCTTTCCAGTTCACGGGCGCTGTACACCTTGTACTTGGTGAAAAGGTCCACGGTTTTCTTGTCGGTCACAACCGGCAGGGCGTCGATGGTGGTGCGCAGGTTCGGCAACCCGCGCTTGGCGGCCTCCTTGTGCCATTCCTCGGAGTAGCCATCGCCGTTGAAGAGCACCGGCTTGCACTCGTGGAGAATGGACTGGAGCAGCTCCTGGAGAGACTTGTTGAAGTCCTTGCCTGCCTTGACAGCGGCCTCCAGGTGAGTGGCTACAAAGTCAAGCGACTCGGCCACGATGGTATTGAGAACCGTGTTCGGCCCCGCGATGGATTGCGAGGACCCGACGGCACGGAACTCGAACTTGTTGCCGGTGAAGGCGAAGGGGCTGGTCCGGTTACGATCCCCGGCATCCTTGGGAAGCTTGGGGAGCACGGAAACACCAATCTCCATGTGCCCGCCCTTCTTGGTGCTGGTGGGCGGCCCCTTCTCCAATTGCTCCATGATGTCCTGAAGCTGGTCGCCCAGGAAAATGGAGATGATCGCCGGGGGAGCCTCGTTGGCCCCGAGGCGGTGGTCGTTGGCCGCGCTGGCCACGCTGAGGCGCAGCAACTCCGGATACTTGAACACCGCGCGGATGACAGCGACGCAGAAGGTGAGGAACTGCGCGTTGTCATGGGGGTTGTCACCAGGATTCAACAAATTCTCGCCCGTGTCGGAGGACATGGACCAGTTGTTGTGCTTGCCCGAGCCATTGATTCCGGCGAACGGCTTTTCATGGAAAAGACAAGCCAACCCGTACTTGGGGGCCGTTTTCCGCAGGATTTCCATCACCAGCATCTGGTGATCAGTGGCGAGATTGGTGCCCTCGAAAATGGGGGCGATCTCGTATTGGCTGGGGGCGACCTCATTGTGCCTGGTCTTGACGGGAACCCCCAGCTTGTAAAGTTGGGCCTCGGCATCCGCCATGTAGGCAATCACCCGCTCCGGAATGGTGCCGAAGTACTGGTCCTCCAGCTCCTGCCCCTTGGGGGAGGAGGTGCCCAGAACAGAGCGACCGGCAAGCATCAGGTCCGGCCGGTTCACATAAAAGTTCCGGTCGATCAGGAAATATTCCTGCTCGGGGCCGACCGTTGTGAAAACCTTTTTCACATCCTTCTTGCCGAACAAATGCATCACGCGGACGGCCTGCTTCGACAGGGCTTCCATGGAGCGAAGAAGCGGGGTTTTCTTGTCCAGGGCCTCACCGGTCCAACTCAGGAACGCCGTCGGAATCACCAGGGTCGCCCCGTTCGGGGCCTCCATGATGAAAGCCGGGCTGGTTGGATCCCACGCCGTGTAACCCCTGGCCTCGAAAGTGGCGCGAATACCGCCCGAAGGGAATGAACTGGCATCCGGTTCGCCGCGCACCAGTTCCTTGCCGGAAAACTCGACGATTGC
>JAFMJU010000276.1 GCA_017853285.1 Gemmataceae bacterium | reverse complement strand
ATTTACCAGAAAAACCCCCGGCCGGGACAAGACCATGCAACCCCTTTCAGGCCATTTTTTCAGGAAATGACCGATCCGTCAGGCAGGCGGGAATCCAATACCTAAATATCTTTGCATTACAAAAGATATTAGGGGTGATCTCTGGTTTTTGCCTGGGGCCCAGCCTTGGCAAGGTGTGCCGGTGGGTGCGGCTACCGAGGTGGTGTGTTACCATGCTGCCCATGACGGGCCACAGTCCCGTCGAGCCTTCCCCTTCCCGGTTTCGGGTATCCCGTATCGCTCACCAGAATTTGCCGCAAGGAGTCAGGTAGATGAGTGTTTCCGCCAAATTCAAGCTTCTGCCCGAAGTGGCCCAGTTCCTTGCCGCGAATTCATTCCCGGGCTTTGTCGCCGGCAAGGATTTCACCGGTACGGGCACAGGGACCATTCCCACGATCGACCCGGGTTCGGGAGAAAAAATCGGCGATATCCATGACATGACCGCCGCCGATGTCGACAAGGCGGTGGAAGCTGCCAACCAAGCTTTCCCCAAATGGGCCGCCCTGACCCAACAGGAGCGCGGGGCGATCCTCCTGAAGCTGGCCGACGCGGTCGAGAAGCACAAGGCGATCATCGCCCAGATCGAGGCGCTGGAGGCCGGGAAAATCGAGGCCCAGGCCCAGGGTGATGTGCAAAACTTCATCGACACCATGCGGTACTTCGTCAAGTTGGCAGAAGGGGTGCACCCCCGCACCAAGCTCAATGTGCCCGGCCACGAGGCGTATGTGCACCGCGCCCCGTGGGGAGCCTGCGGCTTTATTTTCCCTTGGAATTTCCCCTTTTTGCTGATCGGCTGGGGTATTTCCCCCGCCTTGGCCGCCGGAAACACGGTCGTCATCAAGCCGGCGGAAGACACCTCCCTATCGGCCATCTACCTGGCGCGCCTGGCCAAACAGGCCGGTGTGCCCGATGGGGTGATCAATGTGGTCACCGGGCGCGGCCAAACCGCCGGAGCGGCCCTTTCGGCCAACCCCCATATCAAGCGCATGTCTTTCACGGGCTCGCCCGAGGTGGGCAAACTGGTGGCCGAGGCCTGCGGTCGCAACCTGGTGCCCGTGAAGCTGGAGCTGGGCGGCAAGGGCGCCGCGGTGGTGTTCGAGGATGTCGATGTCGAATCCGTCGCCGACAAGCTGGTGGGTGCCATCACCTTCCACACCGGGCAGGTCTGCTGTGATGCCACGCGGTGGTTCGTGCAGTCAAAAATCTATGACCGGTTCATCGCCCGCTGCAAGGAGAAGCTAGACCAGGTGAAGATCGGCCACCCGCTGGATCCCACCACCCAAATGGGGCCGGTGGTGAACCCCAAACAGCGGGCCCGCGTGCTGGGTTACCAGGAAAAAGGCCAGGCCACCGGTGCCCAGTGCATCTACGGAGGTGGCCCAGCCACCGTGGCCGGGTGTGATGGCAACTATGTCAAGCCGGCCCTGCTCACCGGCCCGCTGGATAATGTCGCGGCCCGCGAGGAGATTTTCGGGCCCGTGGCCTATGTGGCCAAGTTCGATACCGAGGAGCAGGCCATCGCCATGGCCAATGACACCGATTACGGCTTGGCCAACAGCGTCTGGACCGGCGACGGCTCCCGCGCCGCCCGCGTTGCCGAGGCCATGGTGGCCGGCAACAGTTGGATCAACGCCCACAATGTGTTCGCCCACGGCGTGCCCTATGGCGGCGTCAAGAAGAGCGGCTTGGGCGGTGGTGTGCTGTCGCCCGAGGTCCTGATGGACTACTACCGCAGCACCTCCGTGGTGCGCCCGCTCTGATCCAACATCCCATAACCATCCGTTCTGCCACGGGCTGGAGCCGCTTCTGCGGTTCCAGCCCGTGGCCTTTTGGCCTTCGCTTGACGGCTTGTGGCAGATGTAATTAAAATCGAATAGTTCGATAAACGAATATTCTGGCGAGGCGGGTGATGAAACCTCTCGAACGCAAAGCCGAGGACCTGCGCGACATTTTCCATGGTCTGGTCAAGCATTTCAAACTGGTCAATTCCGCGGCCGCCAACGCCTCCCACGACCGGCTGAACATGCAGGAACTCAGGGTTGTCGAGTTCATTGGGGAAAACGGCCCCAAAATAATGCGCGAACTGGCGGAGGAATTGGGCGTCGCGGTGAACACCGTCACCGGCATCGTGGACGAGCTGGAGGAGATGAAGCTTGTTTCAAGGCAAAAATCTCCAAAGGATCGCCGCATCATACGCGTGGAATTGACCGATTCGGGGCGCACCACCTTCCAGGAGGCGACCGACCTCACCCGGAGGTTCATGGGCAACATGCTGGAGTCCCTCACCGAGGAGGAGCAGGAGATATTCATGGTCCTGTTTCGCAAGATCGCCAGGGGGGCCAAATCCGGTGCCAAAGCCCTGATGACCAATGCGGGCGGCGAGAGGGCTGAATAGTTCTTTTTCCGAATCATTCAAAAAATGAAAAATCTATGAATCCGATAGTTCGGGTTCGATTGCGAGGAGGCACAGTGAGTCAGCCCAACATGACGCCCGGCCCTGAAGGTGGAAAACCCGCCCGCACATGGCCCCGGGTGGCTTTTTTCTCGGTTCTGGCGATCGCCTTGGCAGCGGGCGGTTACCTATTCCTTTCCGGGAAATTCCAAGGGGACAAACGCGAAAAATTGCCTGACGAACCCGCGCCGGTCAGGGCCCCGGGCTCGGCGGTGGTGGTGACAATGGAAACCGTGAAGCCCCGGCCAATCCAGCGGGCGGTGGAAGCGACCGGCACCCTGTTCGGATACGAGGAGGTGACTGTCACCGCCAAGGTGGAGGGCCGCGTCAAGGCGGTCCACCGCGATGTCGGCGATCAGGTCAAGCCGGGTGAGCTACTGGTCGAAATCGAGCCCACAGATTTCGAGCAGGCCGTCCAGCAGGACGAGCGCGCCTTGCAGGTGGAACTGGCCAAACTGGGCCTGCAGCAACCTCCCGATGCGGGCTTTGACCTGACCAAGGTCCCAACGGTGATGCAGTCGCAAGTGAAGCTGGACACCACCCGGTCCCGTCTGGATCGTCAAACCCGCCTGCGTGGATCGGGCAGCATCTCCCCCGAGGAGATCGAGAGCGTCACCGGCGATTTCCGCGCCGCCCAGGCCGAGTACGCCAATCAGTTGTTGCTCGCCCGCGCGGGGTTGGCCACGGTCCAGCTCAAGCAATCCACCTTGGCCATCGCGCGACTGAAACTGTCGGAAACCAAGGTGGTGGTGCCCACTCCCACCCGGCCCGTGCCGGGATCGGAAAAGGGAGTGGTCTATTCCGTCACCGCCCGCAAGGTGAGCGAGGGCACCCTGGTGCGGGCCGGTAACGAGGTTTGCAAGCTGGTGATCGACCGAACCCTGAAGCTCCGGTTGCCTGTCCCCGAACGATTCGGGCCCGAGATCAAAACCGGCCAGCCGGTTTCGGTGACCACAGCCGCGTTGGGCAGGCCTGTCTCCGGAACCGTTGCCCGCATCAATCCCGCGGTGGACCCTGCGACCCGCACGATCGAAGTGGAGGTCCAGGTTCCCAATCCCACCGGTGAGCTGAAATCCGGAGGCTTCGCCAAGGCGGCCATCCTCACCCGGACCGATCCGGGGGCCATCACGGTCCCGCTGACAGCTCCCTACAGCTTCGCCGGCACCACCCGGGTTTTCCTGGTGGACCAGGGCAAGGTCAAGGATGTGCCGGTCACCCTTGGAATGCAGACCACCGAATGGGTCGAGGTCGTCCAGCCCGCCCTGCCTTCCGGGGCGCGCGTGGTGACCAGCGGTCAGGCCTTGCTGGCGGATGGCACGGCGGTGACGGTCCGGGAAACAGTGGAAAAGGAGAAACCTTGAGCCCTGCCAGGCGGAACGGCCATGGCGGTTGGAATAGTTCGGGTGATCCTCGATATCCCCAAGGGAGAAGGTGTCTGTGAGCATTTCGGAGATCTGCATCCGCCGCCCTGTTTTCACCTGGGTGCTCGTTGCCATTCCGGTGGTGATGGGCCTGGTGTCCTACTTTGACCTGGGCGTGGACCTGTTCCCCAAGGTCGATTTCCCGGTGGTGTCGGTCACCGCCAACCTGCCCGGTACCGGCGCCGAGGAGATGGAATCCAGCGTCACCAAGATCATCGAGGAGGCGGTCAATACCATCTCCGGCGTGGACGAGGTCCAATCCAGGACACGCGAGGGATTCACCAGCGTCGTGGTCCAGTTCACCCTGGAGAAAAACGGCGATGTGGGGGCCCAGGAGGTTCGCGACAAGGTTTCGTCCATCACCAAGCAATTGCCGCAGGGGATGGAACCTCCCGTCATCAATAAATTCGATCTGGGTTCCGCCCCCATCATGACCATCGGCGTTTCCGGCAGCCGGCCGGTGCGCGATGTGACCGAGATCGCCCGACTGCAGATTTTGGAGAGGCTCCAGACTGTCCCCGGAGTGGGCGCGGTCTTCATGTCCGGCAACCGCAGCCGGGCGGTCAATGTGATCGTGGACACCGACAAGCTTTCCTCCTACGGCCTGTCCGTGGAGGATGTCCGCCTTGCCCTGGCGAACCAGAATCTGGAGGTTCCCGGAGGCATATTGGACCAGGGTCAACGCGAGCTCGTACTTCGCACCCTGGGACGGGTGCAGAAGGCCTCGCAATTCGGCGACCTGATCCTGGCCCAGCGCAAGGGTTACCCCATCCGCGTGCGGGATGTGGCCCGCGTGGAGGACACCATCGAGGAGCCCCGCGGCCTCACCCGCCTCGATGGCCAGAACAGCGTCAGCCTGTTCGTGCAGAAGCAGTCGGGAACCAACACTGTGGCCATATCCGATACCGTCCAGGAAAGGTTGGCGGAGATCGCCCCCACCCTGCCGCCCGACATCAAGATCGAGCTCACCCAGGACCAGTCCCGCTTCATCCGCGATTCGATGCGCGAGCTCAAGTTTCACCTGCTGCTGGCCGGCGTGCTGGTGGCGGGGACCATCCTGCTGTTCATCCGCGACTGGCGCACCACGGTCATCGCCACCATGGCCATCCCCACCTCGATCATCCCAACCTTCCTCTTCATGAGCTACATGGGCTTCACCCTCAACAACATCACCATGCTGGGCCTGATCCTGGCCATCGGCATCGTCATTGATGACGCGGTGGTGGTGCACGAGAACATCTTCCGCCACATGGAGGAGTACGGGAAGGACGCGGTGACCGCCTCGCGTGAGGGCACCTCGGAAATCGCCCTCGCGGTGCTGGCCACCAGCCTCTCCTTGGTGGTCATCTTCGTCCCGGTGGCCTTCATGGGCGGCATGGTGGGCCGGTTCTTCAGTTCATTCGGGCTGACTGTCGCCTTCGCAGTGATGATGAGCCTGTTTGTCTCCTTCACCCTCACGCCCATGCTGTGCGCCAAATTCCTGAAACTGGAACCGGCCGGGGATGGGCACGGCACCTCGAAAGACGGGATTGTCTGGCGCTTGACGGAGGGCGCCTTCGGCCGGGCGCTGCGTTGGGCCCTCAAATACCGGTTGGTAACCCTGATCCTCTCCTTCCTGGTGGTCCTCTCCACCGGGCCAATCGCGGCCAAGATGGGCTTCAATTTCGTT
>JAFMJU010000275.1 GCA_017853285.1 Gemmataceae bacterium | reverse complement strand
GATGCCGAAGGCAGCGCCGGAGGTGCAGTGGACCATGAACAACACGCTGGCCGCCATCGGTATCCAGCATGCCCATTTGCGCAAACGCGCGGTCGCCATCGGCGAGAAGATCGGCCTGTACCGGGATTGGCCGGTATCCAAGGGGTGCATCATCCCCTTCGTGCCGGTGTGGGTGGAGGCGATGGTGCAGCGCAAGGGTTGATTGGCCCTGGCGTTTTAGGCCTTCTTCACGAACTCTGATTTCAGCTTCATGGCTCCGAAGCCGTCGATCCTGCAGTCGATGTCGTGATCCCCGTCCACCAGACGGATGTTCTTGACTTTGGTGCCCACTTTCACGGAGCTGGATGCCCCTTTCACCTTCAGGTCCTTGATCACCTGCACGGTATCGCCGTCCTTCAGCTCGTTGCCAAAGGCGTCGCGCCAAACCTTTTTCTCCTCGGTGGCTGGTCCGGCACCGGGGTTCCATCGGTGGTCACATTCGGTGCAGACCAGGAATTCGCCGTCCTCATAGGCGTATTCAGATTGGCACTGGGGGCAGGGGGGTGTGTCGCTCATATTGGTAACCGGCGGGTTGGGGTTCAGGTAGAAACTTCAACCAATCGTATCAAGGGATTCGTACTGCCCAGCCACCCTTGCCATGGGCAAAAAGCAAAACCCCTCCCGGTTGGGGAGGGGTTTCCAGGTAAAAACCGCTTGAAGGCTGTCGACCAAATCAGATTTGCGGCAACTGCCATTCCCCGCGGCGCTCGCGGTCGTACCATTTGGCCACGGCGGGGGAGGGGTCGACGAAGCTCCAGGTTTGCGGGTTCCAGCGCACCGTCTCGCCGGTCCAGTAGGCGATGTTGCCCAGATGGCAGACCGCGACGCTGCGGGCGCCGATCTCCACATCGCAAATCGGCTTCTGCCGGCTCTTGATGCAGTTCAGCCAGTCGCGCTGGTGGCCGGGAGACTTGTAGAGCTTCACCGAGATCTCGCTCTCGGGGGTCTTGATCAGATCATCCGGCTCGCTCTTCAGGAAGCCGCGGTTGACATGGATCTTGCCCTTCTCGCCGATGAAGGCCACGCCGTTCACCTTCTTGCCCGGCTCGTATTCCTCGGCGCGGTAGAGCGGTGCGCCGGAGGCGTAAACAAACTTCAGGCCCGAGCCCTTCGACCCGTCCGCCGGCGGGATGATCTCGACCGGGCCGGACATGTCCATGCCCAGGCCCCACTGGGCGATGTCGAAATGGTGCGCGCCCCAGTCGGTCATCATGCCGCCGGAGTACTCGCGGTACAGCCGCCAGTTGGGGAAGTGGTTGTGCACGCCCCGGGGTGCCAGCACCGAGTTGTAGGGGCGCATGGGGGCCGGGCCCAGCCAGCGGTCCCAATCGAGGCCCGGTTCCATCGGTTCTTCGGGCAGGTCGCACGGCACGCTGGGGCCGCCGATGTTGGCGTAGACCGCCTTCAGCTTGCCGATTTTGCCGCTGCGCACCAGCTCGCAGGCCACGCGGAACTCGCTGCCCGAGCGCTGCTGGCTGCCCACCTGGAAGACGCGGTCGTATTTGCGGGTCGCGTCGATCAGCAGCTTGGCTTCCTTCAGCGTGAGGGTAAGCGGTTTTTCGCAATAGACATCCTTGCCGGCCTTCAGGGCCTCGATGCAGGGAATGGTGTGCCAGTGGTCGGGCGTGGCGATCACCACCGCGTCCACATCCTTGCGGGCGATCAATTCACGGAAATCGACATAGGCTCCGCAGCCCTTGTAGGTGCCGCTCTTGGTCTCCTCGGCGTATTTCTTCTCGACGCGGTTCTTGGCGTCTTCACGGCGCTTGGTGTCGACATCGCACACCGCGACAATCTGGCAGTCGGGTTGGCCCAGGAAATGCCCGAGGTGACCGCCATTCATCTTGCCGGTGCCGATGAAGCCCAAACGCAGGCGGGCGCTTTGCGGCGTCTTGTCCCCTTGGGCGCGGATGGCGCCGGTGAGGATGGTGGGGGCGGCGGCAATGGAGGCGGCGGTTTTGGCAAAGCCGCGTCGGTTCAGGGGAGCCATGGAGAGGATTCCTCGTTGGGATTTTTGGATCATCCGGTGGGAAACCCGGTTGTACCCCAGAAACCCCGGTGAATCAAACGCTTGCCGGGCGTTTCGGTTTGGATTTTGGGGTAAAATAGGGAGAACAGAACCTGACCCCTCACGACTACCAGGCCATGCAGACCCCCTACCTGATCTCCCTCTTCATGGCCTTTTGCCAGCCTGTGGCGGGTGCCGAAAAAGCATCGCCCTCTTTTGACCGTGACATATTGCCGGTGCTGAGCGATTTTTGCTTCCCTTGCCATGGGCCGGATGCCAAATCCCGCAAGGGTGACCTGCGCCTGGACACCGCCGCGGATGCACTACGGGCCGAAGCAGGCATCATCGTCCCGGGTAAGCCGGCCGAAAGTGGGCTTCTCGAACGGGTGCGCCATACCGATCCTGCCAAGGTGATGCCCCCGCCCAAGTTCGCCAAGCGGCCCACGCAAGCACAGATTCAAACCCTGGAAGCCTGGATCGCGTCGGGCGCCACCTGGGGCAAACACTGGTCGCTGACACCGCCGCAAAAGCCAAGCCCCCCGCGCATCGATTCCACCTGGCCCCGGCAACCCTGGGATGCCCTGGTTCTGGCGCGCCTGCGGAAAGAGCGTCTGGAACCCTCTCCTGAAGCCAACAAGGCCACTCTGCTTCGACGCGTCACGCTGGACCTCACCGGTATGCCTCCCACCGACAAAGAGTTGGTGGAGTATTTGGCCGACAGCAAGGCCGATGCCTACGAGCGGGCTGTTGATCGGTTGCTCGCCTCCCCCCGTTTTGGTGAACGCATGGCGTGGGACTGGCTGGATGCCGCCCGCTACGCCGACAGCAACGGCTACCAGGGGGACGCCGAGCGCACGATGTGGCCGTGGCGCGACTGGGTGGTGCAGGCCTTCAACAAAAACCTTCCGTATGACCAGTTCACCCTTTGGCAGATCGCCGGGGACCTGCTACCCGAGGCCACGCACGAACAAAAACTGGCCACCGCGTTTTTGCGCAACCACATGATCAATGGGGAGGGAGGGCGCATCCCTGAGGAAAACCGCATTGACTATGTCTTTGACATGGCCGAGACCGTGGGCACGGTCTGGTTGGGTCTGACCTTCAACTGCTGCCGCTGCCATGACCACAAGTATGACCCGCTCAGCCAGCGCGACTACTACCGGCTGTTCGCGTTTTTCAACCGGACGGCGGTGGATGGCTCGGGGGGCAACCCGCAAACCCCTCCCGTGCTGGATGCCCCCAGCCCCATCCAGGCCTCGGAGCGTGTCCGCCTGGCCGAGGAATTGAACAAAGTCCAGACCCTGCTGCAAGCCATGGAAAAGGAATTCGGGACCAAGGTGGACCCCGCCTCGGATGCGGGCAAGGCCTTGAAAAAGAAGGTGGCTGACCGGTCCGCCACCGAGTCACTCGCCGTGCGCAAGGCGCTGAAGGATCAGGCCAAAGATTATGGTGCCGCCCTGGATGGGTTTGAAAAATTCAAGGCTGCCCGCGACGCCAACGAGCGGATCATTCCCCGCGTGATGGTGATGGCGGATTTGCCCAAATATCGCGACACATTCGTGCTGAAGACGGGCCTGTACAACCAGCCCGGCGACAAGGTGGACGCCGGCACGCCCGCCGCTCTGGCTCCGCTGCCAGCCGGGGTCCCGGTCAACCGGTTGGCCCTGGCCCGCTGGTTGCTGGCTCCTGAAAATCCCCTCACGGCCCGCGTGACCGTCAACCGGATTTGGACACAGTTTTTCGGTGTCGGCCTGGTGAAGACACCGGAGGATTTTGGCATCCAGGGGGAGCGGCCGGTTCAGCCGGAATTGCTCGACTGGTTGGCCGTCGATTTCCGCGAGAGCGGCTGGGATGTGAAGCGACTGGTCCGATCGATTGTCACCAGCGCCACCTACCGGCAGACATCGGTGGTCACGCCCGCCTTGCTGGAAAAGGATCCGGAAAACCGGTTGCTGGGCCGTGGCCCACGC
Source organism: Gemmataceae bacterium (assembly GCA_017853285.1). Classification (GTDB taxonomy): domain Bacteria; phylum Planctomycetota; class Planctomycetia; order Gemmatales; family Gemmataceae; genus UBA6894. The sequence goes on along the minus strand of JAFMJU010000275.1, from coordinate 1,588 downwards.
CATCGACTGCCCGCCTGGATGCTGCGGGATCAGGCGTTGGCTGTTTCGGGCCTGCTGGTGGAAAAACCCGGCGGCCGGCCGGTCAATCCCTACCAGCCCGAGGGGATTTGGGAAGAGGCCACCTTCGGCAACAAGAAATACGCGCAGGACAAGGGGGACGCGCTGTACCGCCGCACCTTGTACACCTTTTGGCGCCGGATTGTCGGCCCCGCGGAGGTCTTTGACAATGCGCCAAGGCAGGTTTGCTCGGTGAAGGTATACCGCACCAACACCCCGCTGCACGCGCTGCTCACGCTCAATGACCCCACCTATGTCGAGGCGGCCCGCCATCTGGCCCAGAAGGCTCTCCTCGATCGGGGAGATGACAGCGCCCGCTTGCAGTTCATCGCCGGGAGGGTGCTGGGGCGTCCGCTGACGACTGCCGAGGTTCCACCCCTGGCCAAGGCGCTTGCAACCGCGCGTGGCCAGTTCCAGTCCTCCCCGGGTGAGGCTGAAAAACTGCTGAAGGTGGGTGAATCCGAACGCGATGAGGATTTGCCAGCCCCAGAGCACGCCGCATGGACCGTGGTGGCCCAAATTGTCCTGAACCTGGACGAGGCCCTATGCAAGGAATGAATCACCACAAGGTTGACCCCGCCGGGGGGACTCGCCGGGAACTGCTCACCGGTGCGATGCACGGCGCCGGCACGCTGGGTCTGGCCGCCCTGTCCGGCCTGCTCACCCGCGACGCCCGGGCCGGCACCGGCACGCTCAGCGGGGTGCTGCACCACCCGGCCAAGGCCAAGCGCGTCATTTACCTGTTCATGAATGGCGCGCCCACGCATGTGGACATCTTCGACCACAAGCCCAAGCTGGCCGAGATGCATGGCCAACCGGTGCCCGAAAGTTTCATCGCCGGAAAGCGGTTTTCCACCATGTCGGGGGGCGTGAAGGGCAAGCTGATGCTCGCCCCCGTGCAGCCGTTCCACCGACGCGGCCAATGTGGTGCGTGGGTCAGCGACCTGATGCCCTACACCGCGCGCATGGCGGATGACTTGTGCATCATCCGGTCGATGCACACCGATGCCGTCAACCACGCACCAGCCATCTCGCTGATGCTCTCCGGCGCGCAGATACCCGGCCGGCCCACCCTGGGGGCCTGGCTGTCCTATGGTCTGGGTTCCGAGCGGGATGAACTGCCCGCCTTTGTGGCGATGACCTCCGTCAGCAAGGGCACGACCTGCGGCCAGATCTTTTACGATTTCTACTGGGGTGCCGGCTTCCTTCCCTCGAGGCACCAGGGGGTGAAGTTCCGCAATTCCAGTGATCCCGTGCTGTACCTGTCTGATCCGCCCGGCATGCGGCGCGAGTGGCGCCGGGGCCAGTTGGACGCCCTGGCGGAACTCAACCGGCAAAAACTGGGGGCCGTGGGCGATCCTGAAATCGCCACCCGCATCAGCCAGTACGAGATGGCCTACCGCATGCAGGCCAGCGTGCCGGAACTGGCCAACCTGGCCAGCGAACCCAAGAGCGTGCTCGACCTGTATGGGCCCCAGGTGCTGGAGCCCGGTTCCTTCGCCCGCAACTGCCTGATGGCCCGCCGCCTCAT
>JAFMJU010000274.1 GCA_017853285.1 Gemmataceae bacterium | reverse complement strand
GGCGGGTGCGGCTTTTTTTGAGCAAAAAATCCGGCCGGTGTTGGTTGGGGAGTGTTTTGCCTGCCATGCCACGGGCAAGGAGAAGAAGGCCAAGGGTGGACTGGCCCTGGATTCGGCGGAGGGATTGCGCCAGGGGGGTGAGTCTGGACCACTTTTCAAGGCGGGTGACCCGACGGGTAGTTTGCTGTTGAAGGCGCTGCGGCATGGCGATCCCGAGTTGGCGATGCCGCCCAAGAAGAAGCTGGATGAGCAGGTGGTGCGGGACTTTGAGGCGTGGATCCGCATGGGGGCGCCCGACCCCCGGGGGGCAGTGAAGGTTACCGGCCCGGGTGCAGGGAAAGAGCATTGGGCCTTTCAGCCACCCAGGAGGGTGGTGGCTCCCGTGGTGCGGGATACCGGGTGGGCCCGGAGTGAGGTGGACCGTTTCCTGCTGGCCGCCCTGGAGGGCAAGGGGTTGGCGCCGGTCGGGGACGCCGACCGGCGGACGCTGTTGCGGCGGGTGACCTTTGACCTGACGGGATTGCCACCGACGCCCGCGGAGGTGGAGGCGTTTGTCTCGGACGGATCCGGGGACGCCTTTGCCAAGGTGGTGGACCGGTTGCTGGGGTCCTCGGCGTTCGGGGAGAAGTGGGCGAGACACTGGCTGGATGTGGCCCGGTACGCCGAGAGCACCGGCAAGACGGTGAACTTCAACTACCCGCACGCGTGGCGGTACCGGGACTATGTGATCGCGGCGTTCAACTCGGACAAGCCGTATGACCAGTTCATCCGGGAGCAGCTTGCCGGTGACCTGTTGCAATCGGACGACCCGAAAGTGAAGGCCGAGCGAGTGATCGCGACGGGATTCCTGGCGGTCGGCCCGAAGATCCTCAACGAGCGGAACGGCCTGAAGTTCGAGTTGGACCAGGCGGACGAGCAACTGGATGTGACGACGCAGGCGTTTTTGGGGATCACGGCGGCCTGCGCGCGGTGCCATGACCACAAGTTCGACCCGATCCCGACGCGGGATTACCACGCCTTGTTGGGTATCTTCCGCAGCACGGAGACCTGCTACGGCACGCCGCGGTTCATCAACGCGCAGCGGCCGGGGCGGTTGATCCCGCTGCCTGAGGAGGCCAAGCCCGCGTTGGCGGTGGAACGGTTGTCGGAGGCGGAGCGGGGGCGGATCGAGCGGCAGATCGAGACGGTGCAGGAGGCGGCCCGGAACGCCCGCGACCAGGTGCAGCGGTTTTTGATCTCGGGCCAGGTGTCGCTGCTGCAGGCCAGGTTGGACGCGTATGACCGGGATGGCAACCCGAAGCTTTTGGCGATGGGGGTAAGGGACAAACCTTCCGGGGCAGGAAGGGAAGGTCCGGGCAACCGCATGGCGTTCGCCGGTTTCACGCAGACCGGCAGCCGCGTGATCAGCGACAGCCCGGTGTTCATGCGGGGTGACGCCGACCAGCCGGAAGCCATGAAGGTGCCCCGCGGCACCCTGACGGTGCTGGCGCGGGAGCCGCTGAAGATACCCGCCGGGACCAGCGGGCGGCTGGAACTGGCGGGGTGGATCGCCTCGAAGGACAACCCGCTGACCGCCCGCGTGCTGGTGAACCGGGTCTGGATGCACCTGTTCGTCAGGGGGCTGGTGCCGACGGCGGATGACTTCGGCCTGGCGGGTCGGCCGCCGACGCACCCGGAGCTGCTGGACCATCTGGCCATTCGGTTCATGGAGGACGGGTGGAGCGTGAAGGGGCTGGTGAGGCACTTGGTGCTGTCCCGGGCCTACCAACTGGATTGCCGGGCCCAGGCGAAAGCCCAGGAGGTGGACCCGGACAACACGCTGCTGTGGCGGATGGCGCCGCGGCGGTTGGACGCGGAGGACCTGCGGGACGCGATGCTGTCGGTGAGCGGGCAGTTGGTGGCCAAGCCGCCGCCCGGATCGGCGGTGGCGCGCGCCGGTGAGGGACCGGTCTCGCCGCCCGGCTTGCGGGGCGGGCAGATGCAGGCCCTGCTGAATGACCCGCGGGACACAAGGCGGTCGGTCTACCTGCCGGTGATCCGAGACAACCTGCCCGAGGCGATGGCTCTTTTCGACGCGGCGGACCCGACGCTGATCACGGCGGAGCGGCCGCGGACCACCACGCCACCGCAGGCCCTGTACCTGATGAACAGCGCCTTCGCGCTGCGTCAGGCGGACAAGGCGGCGGAACGGTTGTTGACAGCCCATGGGGATGAGATGGAACGGATCCGGGCGGCGCACCAGATGTTTTTGTGCCGGGCGCCGACCGACTCGGAGGCCGGGCGGGCGAAGGCCTTCCTGACGCGGTACCGGGAGCGGTTTTCGGGTGAGCCGGAGAAGGAAGGGCGCGAGCGGGAAGCGTGGAGCGCCTATTGCCAGGCGCTGTTCACCAGCGCGGAGTTCCAATACCGCCGGTGAATCGGCGCAAGGCAATCGCGGGGGTGGAGCATGGCCAGCAGGCGCGGGATGCTGAAGGCGGGCGGAGGCGGCTTCGGTTGGCTGGCCTTCCGGGCGTTGGCGCACGAGCAGGCGGCGCGCGGGGCGGCGACCCCGGGTGGCCGGGGTGAGACGCTGGCCCCGAGGCTGACGCACCATGCGCCCCGGGCGAAGCGGGTGATCTTCCTGTGCATGGAGGGCGCGCCGAGCCATCTGGACACCTTCGACCACAAGCCGAAGCTGGCGCGCGAGGATGGTGAGCCGGCACCGAGGGGGCGGGGGGGCTTCCGCGGGGGGAAGCTGCTGGCATCGCCATTCCGGTTCCGGCAGCATGGCCAGAGCGGGCTGTGGGTGAGCGAGCTGTTTGGCGAGGTGGCGAAACAGGCCGACCGCCTGTGCGTGCTGAACGGGATGCACACCGACTTGCCGAACCACGCGCAGGCGTTCATCCAGATGCACTGCGGGGTGTTCCAGTTCCCACGGCCGAGCCTGGGGGCGTGGACTGTGTACGGTTTGGGAACCGAGAACGCGAACCTGCCGGGCTTCATCACGATCGGACCGCCGCAGAACAACGGAGGGGCGGTGAACTACGGATCGTCCTTCCTGCCGGCGGCGTGCCAGGGGACGCGGATCGCCCGGGGCGCGGAGACGGTGGCCAACCTGAGGAACCCGCGACGGACAACCGAGGCGCAGCGTGCGCAGTTGGACCTGGTGCAGGGGATGAACCGGTCGCTGGGTGAGTCGCTGGGGGGCGATGCCGGGGTGGAGGGGCTGATCTCCTCGTACGAGCTGGCCTTCCGCATGCAGGGGGAGATGCCGGGTCTGCTGGATGTCTCGCGGGAAACGCCGGAGACGCTGCGGTTGTACGGCATCGACGAGCCGCGCGGTGGGGGTGGCAGGGCCGGGGGCTTCGGCATGGGAGGCGGCGGCGGATCGGCCACCTTCGGCCGGCAGTGCCTGCTGGCGCGGCGGCTGGTGGAGGCCGGGGTACGGTTTGTGGAGGTGACCAGCGGCGGGTGGGATCACCACCGGAACCTGAAGGAATCGCTGACGGCGAGTTGCGCCGGGGTGGACAAGCCGATCGCGGGATTGCTGGTTGACCTGGCGCGGCGGGGTTTGCTGGAAGACACGCTGGTGCTGTGGGGCGGGGAGTTCGGTCGGACGCCGCACGCCGAATCGGCCGACGGGCGCGACCACAACAACAAGGGATTCACGGTGTGGATGGCCGGGGGTGGCGTGAAGGCTGGCCATGCTTATGGGGCCACGGATGACCTGGGTTACGAGGCGGTGGAGGGCCGGGTGCATATCCATGACTGGCATGCCACCATTTTGCATTTGCTGGGGCTGGACCACGAGCGTTTGACCTACCGCCATGGCGGCCGCGACCAGCGACTGACGGATGTGAAGGGGAATGTGATGCGGGGGATTTTGGCGTAGTGCCCCGGTTCCCTGAAAACCATCAGGGCCTTGGGCCCCTGGGTGGGTTGCCGCCAGCCGGGGGGCCGGCGCCGAAGCCGATGCTGAACGGCTTGGGCACATAGCCATCGCGCTTGCCTGCCAGTTGGGCCTCGACCGATTCGGTGCGCTTGCGGATGAAGCGGCGGGGCGGCATGGACTGGCCGAACTGACCGTTGCCCATGCCACCGGGCGGGCCGAAACCGGGACCGCCGGGGCCGGGCCTGCCGCCACGCTGGCCCTCTTTGCGGGCGGAGACGGCCTTGGCCTCGCGGGCCAGGGGTTGCACCAAAGCCTTTTCAATCGGTTCCAGTTGGGCGATGAGCTTGCCGGGGGTGAACGGGCCGGCGGCCAGTTCGCGGAGGATGGCCATGTATTGGTCCCGGTGGGCGGGGATGGCGAGGAGGCGGTCGATCAATTTGTTGTCTCCCGCGTGGGGGTGGCGGAGGCTCAGGTCAACCTGCTGCTCGGGCATGCCGGCGGCGGGCCAGGTGGCGAGGGACAGGTCCAGATCCCAGGGGATGAAGGCGAAGCGGTTGGTGGCGGGATTCAGATACAGGTAGTAGTTGTGGCCGTAGCCGAGGTAGCTGTCGAGATTGGCCAGGAGCGCGTTGGCGGCGATGAACCGGAGGAAGGCGGCGATGTCGAGGTACTGGCTGATGGTTCGGGCGAAATCGCCGTCGTCGGCCTTGTCCACCAGGCGGGCGAAGTCGATCAGGCGTTGGCGGTCGCGGGGGGATGGCTGGTCCTCGGGTTGGTAACGCGTCTGGTAGGCGGACCAGTTGTCGCCGAGGTAGGTGATGCCGCCCTGCAGGCCCTCGGGTTTGAGGAGCATGCCGGTGCCGTCGCCGAAATGGCGCCTGAGGAACGGTTTGTTGACCTGCTCGACGACGGTGTAGGCGCCGACGCATTCTTGGTTGTAGCGATCGGGGACGGTGAGGGTGAGTTCGGCGAGGCAGGTGCGGGGCGCGGGCACGCCGGCGGCGCGGAAGAAGGCGTAGGAGAGGGATTCGCGGGCGCGGGATGGGTCACTGAGGCCGCCATGCAGGTTGAGCATGGTGAGGCCATCGAGTTTCTGGCCGGGGACATGGCGGTTCATGTCGAGCTTGAACGATTTTTTCAGGGCGCTGGCGGCGGCGATGTAGTTGTAGTTGCCCTTGTAGCGGATGCCGATCTCCTTCAGCGGCACGCTTTCCTCCCCGTTGGAAACGGTGAGGTTGCCAGAGGACCAGGGCAGGTCGATGCCGAAGGTGTTGCGGTGGGCGTCACCGGCCGGTGGTTTTGGCCTGCCGAAGCCGGGAGGGCCGAAGCCCCCGAAGCCGCCGGGGCCTTGTTTGGGTGACAGGGAATCGAACTGTTTGGCGGTCATTTCGAGGTGGAGGCGAATGACCCGCGCGGTGTCGAACAGGCTGTCGCCTGGCTGGGTTTTGGGTTGGAGAGTTTCCCCGGACGGCATGGTTGGAACGGCCATGAGGAGGATGGCGAGGAATTGTTCGGTGGCGAGGGGAAACATCATGGCGACCTCCGGGTGGGAGGGGGATGGAATGGGTGGGTGCATTGTATGGCAGATTGGGTGCGGGTTGTTGGATGGGATTTGCCGAGGTGAATTGAAGTGAATTGAAGGGTTGATGGGTATTGGGTTTTGGGGAATGAGGGGCGGGGTTCTGCACCCAGGGCGGCGGTTCGTTGAGCTCACCTTGCCCTAGGCTAAGAAATACAACCC
>JAFMJU010000273.1 GCA_017853285.1 Gemmataceae bacterium | reverse complement strand
TCACGGGCCTGAAAAGCAAAGGGGGGGGTATCGGTTGGATTCCAGGGCCCTCGCGATCGATGCCGGTGACAGTGGGAAGAAAGGCATCGTGCCCGGGAAAAGCGCCGAGAGTTCCGTCGTCGCCCGCATCGCCGGTCGGGATGGGAAAAGGATGCCACCCAAAGGCGACCCGCTTACCCCGGAGCAAGCCGCCCTGATCACAAAATGGATTGATGCGGGAGCCCCATACGCCGATAGCGGGACTCCCGCTGTGGCCTCCACACACTGGTCTTTCCAGCCGTTGCGGGCTGGCTCACCGCCCGGGGTTTCCAGCCTCCCCACCGTTCACAATCCGGTGGATGCCTTCATCCTTTCCCGCCTGGAGAAGGAAGGAACCCGCCCGAATCCTCCCGCCGATAAGGCGACCATTGCCCGTCGATTGGCCCTTGATTTGACGGGCCTTCCGTTGGCCCCGGAGCGGGTAAGGGCCTTCGAGGCCGACACACGACCCGATGCGGTCAGTCAATTGGCCCGTGAATTGATGGCGGAACCCGCCTACGGCGAACGCATGGCCCGTCCCTGGCTGGATTTGGCCCGCTATGCGGACAGCAAGGGCTACGGGTCGGATCCCTTGCGTCCCTACGCTTGGCGTTACCGTGACTGGTTGATCGATTCTTTCAACCGCAACATGCCCTACGACCAATTCGTCATCGAGCAACTGGCGGGTGACCTGCTGCCGGGGGCCACCACGGACCAAAAGCTGGCAACGGCGTTTCATCGGAACACCATGACCAACACCGAAGGCGGCACAGATCGCGAGGAATTCCGCACCGCCGCGGTGAAGGACCGGGTGGATACCACCGGGCAGGTTTTCTTGGGGCTCACGCTCGGTTGCGCCAAGTGCCACAGCCACAAATTCGATCCCATCACCCAGAAGGAGTATTACCAGTTCTTCGCCGCGTTCAATCAGACGGCTGACAATGACCACCCGGAGGATCTGCCAAGAATCCCCACGCCAACCCCGGACCAGGTGGCCCGCAGGAAGGCTCTCCAAGACCGCCTCGCCGGCTTGGACAAGGATGGCGAGCGGGTGGCTCGCTTTGACACGCCCGAATTCGCCGGTTTCGCCCGCAAGGTGGTTCAGGGTGAAAAGGAATGGAAGGTGCTTGCGCCCCGTCAGGTTGAGGCCACCGGAGGAGTGCGGCTGAAGGTGGCGACGGATGCTTCGGTTGAGGCGACGGGTGAAGCTGACAAATCAACCTATACCATCCGTTTTGGGCTGGATCTTTCCGGTGTGCAGGCCCTCAGGCTCGAGGTGTTGCCGGGGGACAGCCTTCCGGCCAAAGGCCCCGGCCTGGCGGGTGGGAATTTTGTGCTCGATCAAATCCAGGTTTCCGAGGCTCCCGAGGGGGCCAAGCCGGTGCGGGGCAGATTTGTCCGCCTGGAACTTCCCGGGAAGGACAGGTTGTTGCATGTAGCCGAGGTGCAGGCGTTTTTGGCGGGTGAGAACCTGGCCCGAAAAGGCAAGGCGACCCAATCCACCACCGGTTTCGGGGGCGATGCCTACAAGGCGATCGACGGCAATACCGACGGTGTCCATGAGAACGGTTCCGTCACGCATACCAATCTTGGGGATCCATCGCCTTGGTGGGAGGTGGACTTGGTTAATCCAACAGCCTTGGACCGGGTTGTGATCCACAATCGAACCGGGGCAACCCTTTCCGAAAGACTGGACGGGGTGGTCGTGAAATTTCTCGACAGCAACCGTCAGGTGGTATGGGAAAACAGGCTTGCCAAGGCTCCCCGGGATCGGGTTTCCCTCTCCCTGGATCCCAACGCGCCCCGTACGGTCGCGATCACCGCGACAGCAGCCACCTACGAGCAGCCAGGGTTTACATCCGCCGCGCTGTTGAAAAACGAAAAGGGGTCTGGTTGGGCGGTGGGAGGTGCTCCCGGCAAGCCTGCCACCCTGGAGGTGAAGCTGGCCCGGCCTTTGGGAGATTTGCCCGTCACGGTTTCCCTGCGCCAGAATTACGGGGGCAAACACCTGTTGGGCAGGTTTCGCCTCTCCGGGCGGTCCGGTGAAATCGTTGTGCCTGTTCCCCCGATTGATTTGCTTAAAACCCTTGCGGCCGAGCCAAGGTCATGGACTTCCGGCCAAAAAGATGCGGTTCGCGCGTTGTGGTTGCCTTGGTCACCCGAAGGGCGTGAACTCGCCTCCAAACGGGAAGCCCTGAAAAAGGAGCTGGCGGAGTTGGAAAAACAGGTGGTGTCCACACCTGTCATGGAAGAATTGCCGGAAGGAAAAAAGAGGAAAAACAGGATATTGGTCAAAGGAAACTTCCTCGACCCCGGTGACGAGGTGCAGCCGGGGGTTTTGGCGGCCGTTGGGCCCAAGGTGGCGGACCGGGTGGACAGATTGGCCTTGGCCCGTTGGATAGCCAGCCCGGAAAACCCTTTGACAGCCAGGGTTCAGGTGAACAGGCTTTGGGCCGCCATTTTCGGCAGGGGACTGGTTGAAACCGAGGAGGATTTTGGCCTGATGGGCACCAAGCCCAGCCATCCCGAATTGCTCGACTGGTTGGCCGCTGAATTCATCCGGTTGAAATGGGACAACCGGGCCTTGCTTGAATTGCTGGTCTCCAGCGCCACCTACCGGCAGTCATCGGTGGCTCGTCCAGACTTGCTCGCGAAGGATCCCAACAATATCCTCCTGGCTCGTTTCCCGCGTCGCCGTCTTGAGGCGGAGGCTGTTCGCGATCAGGCGTTGGCCGTAAGCGGGTTGCTCAGCCGCAAAGTGGGCGGCCCCTCGGTCTATCCCCCCCAGCCGGACGGCCTGTGGCAGGCCGCGTTCAATGGGGAGCGCACCTACCCAACCTCGAAGGGCGACGATGCGCACCGCAGGGGGATATACACATTTTGGCGGAGGACGGTTCCACCGCCCAATATGCAGGCCTTTGACGCCCCCAGCCGTGAGGCCTGCATGGTCCGTCGGGTCGGCTCCAACACCCCCCTACAGGCCTTTGTCACTCTGAATGATCCTGTTTTTGTCGAGGCCGCCCAGCATCTGGGTGCGCGCATGGCCAGGGAAGGGGGCGATACGAGGGCCCGCCTGTTGCGTGGTTTCGAGTTGTGTCTGGGCCGCCTGCCGTCCGCTGGCGAGTTGGAAGCCCTGGTGGCTCTCCATGACGAGACCGAAACACTGGTTGCCTCCCGTCCGGAGGCCGCTGGCAAATTGGCCGGCGGCGCCCCCTGGCCTGAAGCTGTTTTGCCGGCCCGCCGGGCGGCCTTGTTCCATGTGGCGAATGTCCTGTTGAACGCCGACGCGTTCCTCACCCGGAATTAAACGGCTAAAACCAAGCGTCGGAACCGGCGAATAGATCGATCTGCCTGGTATGAGAAAAGAAAATGATCACCCCATGGCGCCAAACGGAAATTCTCCACCAAACCCGCCGCCAGTTCATGCGATCCGGGTTGTCCCTGGGGGGGATGTACTTGGCCGGCAATGCCGCCGCCTCGGCCCCTTCGGCCCCCGGTCGATCGGCAAGGGCCAAGGCGGTGATTTACCTGCATATGTCTGGCTCGCCACCCCAGCAGGACTTGTTTGATTTCAAACCGGAACTGAAAAAACATCATCTCCAACCGTGCCCGGACAGCTTGCTGAAGGGGGAACGCTTCGCATTCATCAAGGGGCACCCGACTCTGCTTGGATCTCCCCATGAATTTGCCCGGCATGGGCAATCCGGGCAGTGGATGAGCAGCCTGTGGCCTCACCTTCAAAAAATGGCCGACAAGTTGACGGTCATCAGGTCCATGAAAACCAAGGAATTCAACCACGCCCCGGCGGAGTTGTTCGTCCACACCGGCGAAAACAGGCCGGGCTATCCGGCTATCGGGGCATGGGCCACCTACGGCCTGGGAAGTTTGAATTCCAATTTGCCGGGTTTCATGGTTCTGGTTTCGGGTGGCACCGATCCCACCGCCGGCAAGAGCGTGTGGGGTTCCGGTTTCTTGCCGAGTGTGTACCAGGGAGTCCAATGTCGTTCGGGACCAGAACCGATTTTTTATGTGTCCGATCCGGCTGGGATGGACCGTGCCCTTCGGCGCAAGGGCCTGGATGCCCTCTACCGGCTCAATCAGGCCGAGTTGGCAAGGTCTGGCGATCCGGAAACAAAGACCCGCATCGAGCAGTACGAACTCGCATTCCGGATGCAGACAAGTGTTCCGGAAGTGATGGATGTCAGCCGGGAGCCCGCCAATACCTTGCGTGAATATGGGGTAACACCCGGGCAGGGAGGATTTGCGGCCAACTGCCTGCTGGCCCGCCGAATGGTGGAGCAGGGGGTTCGATATGTCCAGTTGTTTGACTGGGGTTGGGATACCCACGGCACAGGCCCTGGCGACGACATAGTCACCGCGCTGCCCCGCAAATGCAAGGAAGTGGACCAACCTATCGCCGCCCTTTTGCGCGATCTCGACCGCCGCGGCATGCTGGATGAAACGCTTGTGGTTTGGGGCGGTGAATTCGGCCGCACCAGCATGAACGAGGCCCGTGGTGGAAGCAAAAGCCTGGGGCGAGATCATCACCCCCACTGCTTCACCGTCTGGATGGCGGGTGGGGGTGTCAAACCCGGGTTGGCCTATGGCTCCACCGACGAATTGGGATGGCGAATCGCCGAGAACCCGGTCGATGTGCATGACTTGCAGGCGACCATCCTGCATTTGATGGGCCTCGATCCGTTCACTTTCAGCCACCCTTACCAGGGGTTGAACGCCCGACTGATTGGCCCGTCGGAAGGTCCCAGGATAGTCAAGGAAATCCTGGCCTGATTCGTGCCGTTATCTGGGGGCAGGTTGACGGCCAAAAGGTTCCGGGTCTCCCAATTGGGTAGGCGGTGTGTTGCGGTGCTTGCCCCGGAAGGGCGAACCGTCAGCTCCCGTGAATTTTTCGCAGTGGAACTCGATGAACTCCCGGTCCTTTTTGTGATTGTGGTTGAAACGGGCTTTGCCGATTTGGTTCGCCCACAATTCGCGTTCCCAAAAACTGGCGAGGGTGATTTTTGTTCCAGGAATGGGTGACAAAGCCGGGCGCCCCTCCAGATACTGGAATAGGAAGAAATCCAGTTCCATTTCTGTCAGGTCATTTTTTCGCCCTTTTCCCAATTTGGCTTGTTGGTCATGGCGATTGTAAAGGGTTTCGAATTCCGCCAGGGCTTCTTTGCCTAGCGCGGCTTCCGCTTTTTCCTTGTTCTTTCGAAGCCATTCGGTCAACAAGCCTACCCGGAACATGAAACGGTCATCCGCCGCCCGAACATAAGCGAAATGCCCTTTGCCTCCCAGTTCCACCATCTCGTTTGGTTGATAACGGACGGGTTTTTTGTTCAGTTCCAGAAGAACCTTGTCATCTTTTTCAGTGAACCGCAGTGCCACTTTCCCAAACCGGGTGGCCATTGCCTCAAAGCCTGGAGTTAGGTTTTTCCCATCCAAAGTCATGGTTTCGGGGTCATAGATAGCCCATGGCAAACGGCCTTGATCGACCGGAATCGAATTCCAGGCAAAAAACCTGGGCACCGCCTCGTCTTTGCCGGCAGGAGCCTTGTCTTCTTGGCCCAATGCCGGGCTAACCAGGATGCCAAGAATATGCAGGGC
>JAFMJU010000272.1 GCA_017853285.1 Gemmataceae bacterium | reverse complement strand
GAGTCAACCCCCGGTTCCAACACGATCGCCGTTTCCGCGCCCAGGTCGGCGCAACGCTCCACTCCCGGCAGGCGGGATGTGTCGATCGGGCCGTCCGCGAGGCGGGCCCGAACCGTCACCCGGCCATGCCTGCTGCGAACCTCGGCCCAGGTACCGTCCAGCACCTTTCGTCCCTCATGAATGAGCACCAACGAGTCGCACATCCGTTCCGCCACATCCATGTCGTGGGTGGAGAGGATGACCGTGGACCCAGCGGCTTTCAATTCGCGGATGGCGTCGCTGATCTGGGCGGCATGGACCGGATCCAGGCCGCTGAAGGGCTCGTCCAGGATCACCAACTCGGGCCGGTGGGCCACAGCGCCGATGAACTGCACCCGCTGGGCCATGCCCTTGGAAAGCGCCTCCACCTTCAACCCGGCCGCTTCCGCCAGATCAAGGCGCCCAAGCCATTCACGCACGGAAGCTTCGGGGGAACGGACCCCCTTCAAGCGGGCAAAGAAACACAACAGTTCGAGCACCTTCATCGAACGGTACAGGCCGCGTTCCTCGGGGAGGTATCCCACACGGTCGCTGGCGCATTTTTCACGCACAGACCCCAGCACCTCGACGGTGCCCTCCTCGGGCTCGTACAAACGGGTGATCAGCCGGAGCGTGGTGGTTTTTCCAGACCCGTTGGGACCCAGGAACCCGGTGACGCTTCCGCGGCGCACGGAAAGATCCATTTGGTCCACAGCCACCTTGCGGCCGAAGCGTTTGGTGGCCCTGGTCAAAACTACCGCATGGGTCATGGGGCTGTTTCCGTGTCTGCCGGGCCTGGTGGCGCATCACCCGTTTTGGTCATTTTCCTGCCGGCTTTTTCCAGGGCCAGCCGCAAGGCGAACTCCACCTGGGCGTTCAGGGAACGCAGATCATCCTTGGCCCAGCGCTCCATGGCGGCATGGACTTCGGGATTGAGTCTCAACAGGAATGCTTTCCGATCAGCCAAGTGAATTGATCCCGTCTTATCCAGTGTACAGGGAACCGGTGTTGACCACCGGCTGGGGATCCTTGTCGCCGCACAGAACCACCAGCAGGTTGCTTACCATGGCTGCCCGGCGCTCGTCATCGAGCTTGACCTTGCCCTCCGAGTCGAGTCGGTCGAGCGCCATCTCCACCATGCCAACAGCCCCATCCACAATGATGCGGCGGGCGGCAAGGATGGCGCTGGCCTGCTGGCGGCGCAGCATCACCGCGGCAATCTCCGGGGCGTAGGCGAGGATGCTGATCCGGGCCTCCAGCACCTCGACCCCCGCGGCGGAAAGGCGGTCGCGCAGTTCGGTCCGTAATTCCTCGCCCACCTTGTCGGGATTGCCGCGCAGGCTGATCCTGGAGTCATCGTGGCTGTCGTAAGGGTGTTTGCTGGCCAGGTTGCGCAGGGCCGATTCGCTCTGGATATGGACGAAATCCTCATAATTGTCCACATCGAACAGGGCCCGGACGCTATCGACCACCCTCCAAACCACCACGGCCGCGATCTCTATGGGATTGCCATCGAGATCGTTCACCTTGGCCGGCTGGCGTCGCTTGGGGCCGGTTGCGGTGGTCACATTGCCGGAAGCGTCCTTGGTGGTTGTGGATTCCGACTGGCTGCCGGTTTCAAAGGTTCGCACACGCAGGGATACCAGGCGTTTGAGGTAAAACGGATTCACCCAATAAAAACCGGCATCCTTCAGGGTTCCAACATACTCGCCGAACAGTGTCAGCACCCGCGATTGATTGGGGTTCACCACCACCAATCCGATCAGGGTGAGAATGCCCAAGAGGATGGAAAGCACCACCATGGCGATGCTGCCCACGATCGAAAGTGCGGGCCAGTGCCTGAAATGCGGTGCTGTGAAGAGGAGGCTGGAGGGGCCTGCCAGCAGCAGGGCCAAGCCAATCAGAAGTGGGAGATACCCGGAACGAGCAGAGAGCACACGATCCTGAATCATGACGCATTCCTCGGCCAGCTCTAAAAATTGGCTGGATACCGAAATGATATCACATTGAAATCAGCGTTCAAGGGCATTGATTCAAAGGAAAAACACGCACCAGACCGCGGCAAGGATGAACCCACAGGCCAGCAGGTATTTCCAATGGATAGGTTCGCCAAGAAACCAGATGGAGAAAGGCACGAAGACCATCAGGGCGATCGCTTCCTGAAGGATCTTCAACTGCCCCACCTGGAATTTGGTGTGGCCAATCCGGTTGGCCGGGACTTGCAGCAGATACTCAAACAGGGCCACCCCCCATGAGATCAGGGCGGCAATGATCCAGGGTTTTTCAGCCAGGCCCTTCAGATGGCCGTACCAGGCGAAGGTCATGAAGACATTGGAAAGGAGCAGCAGGCTGGTGGTTTGCCAGAAAACGCCCATCCTGGGCCTCCTTCATCCTGAATGGGGGCTCAGCCCGGCAGGCTGGCCATGTTCTGGTCGATCGAACGGATTTGCTCTTCCAATTCCGCCAGGGTGGCCCGCTGTTGTTCCACCAGTTCGGCGGGGGCGCGCTGCACGAAGGACTCGTTGCCCAGCTTGGCCCGGATGCCGGCGATGGCTTTTTCTTTTTCCTGGCGCTGTTTGGTCAGGCGCTGGCGCTCGGCGGCGGGATCGATGATTCCCTCCAGTAGCACAAACGCCTCGAAATCGCTTTCCACGGCGCTGGCTGCCAGCTTGGGCCTTTCGATCTCCACGGCTATGGTCAGTTCGCCCAAGCCTGCCAGGTCGCGCATCACCTGATGCAGGGGCTGGAGGCCTTGCACGATGGATGCGGGAGCTTTGGCCAGCAGGGTGAGGGGGGTGCGGTTTTCGATCTGGTAACGGTTGCGCGTCTCGCGGACCAGGCGGATGAGGCGCTGCATCCGTTCGAATACCGCCTCCACCTCGGGGGCGGGCCAAGCCGAATCCGCGATGGGCCAGGGGGCCACGCAGACGCTGGTCTCTGATTGCCTGCCGGCTGATAATCCTCGCGCGGGGGCGGACGCATTGAGGGCGTGCCAGATGGTTTCCGCAAGGAACGGCATGAAGGGTTGCAGCAGGCGCGCCAGGTGGTCGAGCACCGCAAGAAGCACCCGCTGGGCTGGTACCCGGGTGGATTCATGCTTGAGACGGCCCTTGGCCAGTTCGAGGTACCAGTCGCAAAAATCGGACCAGGTGAAGTCATACAGCAGTTTGATCGCCTCGCTGAAGCGGAATTGCGTCAGCGCCTGATCGATGCCGTGGATGGCCCCCGCCAACCTGCTGAGGATCCAGCGGTCTTCCAGGGCGAGATCGGCCGGGGCTACCGCGCCCGGCGTGTAGCCCTCGAGGTTGATCAGGCAGAACCGTGTCGCATTCCAGACCTTGGTGGCGAAGTTGCGACCCTGCTCGAACCGGTCGCTGGCCTGCTTGGCGGTTGGGAGTTCCGCATCGGCAGCCGGCCAAGGGCCGCCGGGGCGGAAGGGTTTCTTGCAGCCCGGGCAGGCGAGCTTCTTGGTGCGCATGTACATGTGCTCCTGCTTCACCGGCACCAGGGTGTCGCAGTGGGGGCAGACATTCGAGACGGGCATGCGCGCATCCTGCGTCTCGGTGGCCATCATGGCCATCTGGAAGCGGAGGGCGTCGGGGCCGTAGCGGTCGATGATGTCGAGCGGGTCGACGCCGTTGCCCTTGCTCTTGCTCATGGTCTCGCCGAAGCCGTCGGTGATCTTCGGGTGGATGTAGACCTGGTGGAAAGGAATGTGGCCGGTGTTGTAGAGGCCGCAGATGACCATGCGGGCCACCCACAGCGTGATGATGTCGCGCGAGGTGGAAAGCACGCTGGTGGGGTAGTAGCTTTTCAGGTCGGCTGTGCTGGCTGGCCAGCCCAGCGTGCTTTCGGGCCACAGGGCGGAGCTGAACCAGGTGTCGAGCACATCGCCGTCGCGCGTGAGTTTGACCCCAGCGCCCAGCAGATCCTCGGGCAAATCTTCGATACCGCACAGGTGGAAGCCACCCTCGGGGGCCTCGCGCCAGAATATGTCGTCGCGGCCGGCAAGTTTTTGCTCGATCAGCGCCTTGTCGCACCGGACATGCCAGACAGGTATCTGATGGCCCCACCACAACTGGCGGCTGATGCACCAGTCGCGTTTTTCCCCCAGCCAGTCGAGGTAGGTGGTGGCGTAGCGGGCGGGCGTGATTTTGACACGGCCATCCCGCACCGCGTCCATCGCCTTTTCGGCCAGCTCGCTCATGTTGATGAACCACTGGTCCGACAGCAACGGTTCGATGGGGCTCTTGCTGCGGTCTGAGTGGGCCAGCTCGATGTCTCGATCCTCGCGCCCCTCGAAGAACCCGAGGGACTCCATCTCCTCGACCACTTTCTCGCGGGCCACATAGCGGTCCATGCCGGCGTATTTGCCGCACAGGGCATTGAGGGTGCCATCGGAGTTGAGGATGTTCAGGAGCGGCAGGTTGTTGCGCTGGCCGCAGGCGTAGTCGTTGCGATCGTGGGCGGGAGTCACCTTCACGGCGCCGGTGCCCAGTTCGGGATCGACCAGCAGCGGATCGGCGATGATGGGAATCTCGCGGCCGGCCAGCGGGACCAGCACCTGTTTGCCGATCCAGGCCTTGTAGCGCTCGTCCTCGGGATGGACGGCGATGGCCACATCGCCCAGCATGGTCTCGGGCCGGGTGGTGGAGAACCGGATATGGCCGGAACCATCCACCAGAGGATAGCGGAATGTCCAGAACCCGCCTTTGACGGTCTCGACAAAGGTCTCGTCGTCGGCGACGGAGGTCTGTAACTGGGTGTCCCAGTTGACCAGGCGCTTGCCCCGGTAAATATGCCCGTCCTTGAACAGATTGAAGAAGGTCCGCCTCACCGCGGCGGCACAGGTGGGGTCAAGCGTGAATCGGGTGCGGGACCAGTCGCAGGAGCATCCCATGCCCCGCAATTGCTCGAGGATGCGCGAGCCGTACTGCTCCTTCCAATCCCAGATCCGGCGAACCAGTTCCTCCCGGCCCAGGTCGTGGCGGGATTTGCCCTCCAGGTCACGGATCCGCTTTTCCACCACCGCCTGGGTGGCGATGCCGGCGTGGTCTGTGCCGGGTACCCAGCAGGTGTCGAATCCACGGGCCCGGTGTTGGCGCGCCAGGATGTCCTGGAGGGTGTTGTTGAGCGCGTGGCCCAGGTGCAGGGCCCCCGTCACATTCGGCGGCGGGATGACCATGCTGAACGGCGGCTTGCCGGATTCGGGGCGCGCGGTGAAAAGATCGAGGCGGGCCCACAGGTCGAGGCAGTTTTTCTGGGCCTCGCGCGGGTCAAACGCCTTGGGCAATTCGGTGGACATGGCGATCTCGGGGATGGTTGGATTGATTTCTTCTGGATTCGGGTGCGGCGGGGTCAGGTCCCGGCGGTTACCTCGCCATCCTTGACAACCTTGTAGTTGATGCTGTCCACGAGGGCCAGCCAACTGGCCTCGATGATATTCTCGCTGACTCCGACGGTGGACCAGATGTCGCTGGAGTCCTTGCTTTCGAGCACGACTCGCACCCGCGCGGCGGTGCCATCGCGGCCATTCACCACCCGCACCTTGTAATCCACAAGGCTCATTTCGGCCAGCCGCGGATAGACGGGGACCAGAGCCTTGCGCAGGGCGGCGTCCAGG
>JAFMJU010000271.1 GCA_017853285.1 Gemmataceae bacterium | reverse complement strand
TTCCACTCCCACAATTATTTTCACCGCTATCGAATCAAGCTTTGAAGTATTGCCACCCGTGTACAGGGAGCCAGGATTCAAAAGGGAAGGTCAGAGTCACTGACTGATGATCTGTCCTCGAAACCTGAGCCGCCTGGAGGCGAGTCATATCCCTCGTCCCGGCCAGAACCGCCAGCACCCCGACTGAAACCACCGGATCCTTTGGTTTCTTCGGATTGGCGACCATCCAGCAATTCCAACCGCTCCATCACCACCTTTATTTGGGAACGCTTTTCCCCATTCTGGGCGGTCCATTGGTCGAGAACCAAGTGGCCCTCGATATAACACTGGCTGCCCTTTCGGAGAAAACGCTCGCAGCGATCCGCCAAGGTGCCGGACTCCCCCCGGTTGAATGCCTCTACATTCAGGAAAACAGGCTCGTCAACCCATTGGCCGTCCTTGCGGGCGCGGTTGTTGACCGCGAATCCGAATTTCGCAACCTTGCCACCGTTGCTGAATGCCCGCGACTCGACATCGCGGGTCAAACGGCCGATGAACATCACCTTGTTGAGATTCGCCATTGGATGCCCTTCGCGAAATCTGTTCCTGGGTTACGGGACAAAGGGCCCGGTTCCCTGGATTCAAATCAGCAGGGAATTATTGCTTATCCTTCCCGAACATCCGCGGGGCGTCGCCGACGGTTCCTGTCAGGAGCCGGGTCGAACAAGTCCTCGTCTGGTGGTTCGGTCACGGTTTGCAGTGCCACAGCATTCGGGTCGCGGGCGACCGCGATCATGCTGTCCGCCAGTTTCGGATCAATAGCCAGAAACATGCTGCGGATGACAAATTCCTGAAGTTTGAGGTCGGCTTCGATCGGGGTGACAGCCGAACCCGGGGCTTTGAAGGAAATCAGGTAATAAAGTGCCTTGCGTTGCTTTTTGACCGGATAGGCCAGCCTCCTCTCATCCCAAACCCGGTGGACGATGATCTCGCCACCGTGTTTGGTCACGATTTGAACAAGGGTTTCGGCCGCCTTGTTCAAGTCTCCGGCCATCTTGCCGGTGTCAAGAAGGAACATCCCCTCATAAAAACGCATGGCCATAATGATTCAACTCTCCAATCGCCATATCGCAAAAACAAAAATACCGCACAAATTCACTTGATCCGGTCGGACTTTCAATCCTTGCTGTCACCCTTACCGTTGAAACGGTTCATGGCTGATTCAATTCCCATGGACCACCAGCACTGAACGGCTTGGGTTGCCAGGATTATCGCATCCTCTACAACCGGTTTCTCAGCGGGGCTAAACCTCCCCAAAACATGTGAAACAGCTTCACCGTTCCTGGGCGATCCAACGCCAATCTTCAGCCTACCGTAATCTTCCCCTAGCACGGACTGAATGTCCCTTAAACCGTTGTTCCCACCGTGGGAACCTTTGTGTCTCAAACGCAGCTTTCCAACGGGTAGATTCATGTCGTCGCAAACTACCAAGAGGTTCTCAGGTTGGATTTTGTGGAACCGCATCACTTGGCCCACACAGTTGCCGCTGAGATTCATGAAGGTTTGCGGTTTGACAAGAAGGATCTTTTGGTCACCTTCCCGCAACTCGCTGACAATTCCCCCCATCTTTTCCTGAAAAGGACCCGCTGAGCCGGAGAAGGCCAACTGGTCAATAACCTGAAATCCAATGTTGTGCCTTGTACCCTCGTATTGTTTACCAGGGTTCCCAAGCCCGACGACAACCTTGAGCATCGGGCACCCTCAAAAGAACTACTCCTTGCCTTCCTCAGGCTTTTTCTTCGTGAGGACCTCAGGCTCCGGCGAGGTGCCTTCAGTCGGCTTGATTTCCTCGTCCCGTTTGGTGACCACATGCAAAACAACCAAATCTTGATCGTTCAGCACGCGAACTCCGGGAGGAAGCTGCAACTCGCGAACATGGACGCTGTCGCCGATGTTCAATTCGCTAATGTTGACGGAAATATTTTGTGGGACTTGGGTTACAAGGCATTCAACATCAAGGCTGTGGATGGTGATATCCAAGACACCACCTGCGTTTACACCAGGAGCCATGCCCTTGGTGACAACTGGAACATGTACCTTGATTTTTTCGTCGGCGGACACGCGGCCCAGATCAACATGGAGGATATCGCGACCAAGGTGGTCCCATTGGACTTCGCGGATGATAGCTTGCTCGGTCTTTTTGCCTTGGTTGATAGAAACAACAGACTTGCCGAGCCTGATGGCGTTGAGCACTTCTTTTGGATTGAGGGTGATTAGCTCAGCAGCTTCACCATGTGCGTAAAGAATGGCAGGAACCTTGTCAGCTTTCCTAAGGGCCCGGGAAACCTTGCTGCCGGTTTTGGTCCTGGGTTCAACTGACAAGGTAACAGCGTCTGACATCGTAACCTCAAGCGTTAATCGCCCGTTTTGATTCAAAGGAGCAATAAAAAATCAGCCGCACAGGTACGGCTGATTCGGCTCAGCGGAAAAGAAGAATATCCCACAAAACACTAAACTTGGCAAGACCTTCAAGATCTTGCCCAACCTTGGTCCTCACAGTTTTTGAATGGTGGTGAATTCGTCAACGGTGATATTGGCTTTCTCACCGTTGGGTTTCTCTATGTGAACGCATAGCAAAACAATATCATCTTCTATGGCTCTATCGGTAGCCAGGCCAGTCCGAAGGTGATTGGCCTGGACAAATTTGCCTTCAACCGAAAAAGGCCACGAGTGACTGCTGTTGATTCTCAATGCCCGGGAAACACGGATAAGTTCGCCAGGCTTCAGCGACCTCACTAATGCGGCCACCTCCGGGAAATCCCGAGTCGCCGATTTTTCCAGACCGTCTTGGATCGGGCTTCCAGCGGACATTTTTAGGACTCCGATTGCTGAGAAAAGCCCCTGACCAAGGCTATCCTGCCAGTTCTGGCCAGTTCGATGATGCCGTAGGGCCTCATTAGGTCGATGAAAGCGATAATCTTCTGCTCGGTACCACTGATTTCAATGATGAGGCTGGTGTTCGAGACATCGACAACCTTCCCGCGAAACATTTCAACCAGGAGGGTTATTTCCACCCTCTGAGCGGGTGAGACATTAACCTTGATAAGCATCAAGTCTCGCTCGACAAAATCCTCGCTGCTGATGTCCTGAACCTTGACAACCGTGACAATTTTTCGCAGCTGTTTACCAACTTGTTCCATGGTTCCATCGTCGCCATGGACCACAAAAGTCATCCTGGAAAGGTTGGGGTCTTCTGTTTCGCCAACTGCGAGGCTTTCAATATTGAACCCTCGGCTTGCTAGCATTCCTGATACATGTGCAAGCACGCCGGGCTGATTGTGGACAAGGGCTGAAAGAACATGACGCATTTGCAACACCGTATACCAATAGATAATTTTGTCCGATCAATGGTCGGCGGATCAATAATTGACCTGCTTGTCGGAGCGTAAGAGAGATTTTTAGAAATTGATGGACCCGAATGCAACCTAAGCAATCCTCTTCATCAGAAAGAAATGGATGGCCTTTTCATTTGCCAGAAGGCCCAAACCGGACAGCAACCCTCATCGATGGTAATCTGCATTTGGTTTGGAAGCCCTTTGGGGAACGGATCTCAAGGTGAACATCATGGCTCGAAATGCGGCCCAGGTCTTTGAATCTATCGCAAAGGAACGTCTCCTCGGGCCGGTCGACTTGGAAAACGCGAAAACCCGTTGGGACAAGCCAAACCGCCCCAACCTCGAATCTGCCCAACATTGTGTCAAGTGGTTGGTCACCAACCACTTTATTACCCCGTTTCAGGCGGAACATTTGTTGCTCGGAAAAAGCGACGCCCTGCGGATTGATGAATACGTGGTCCGGGAAAAAGTGGTGGATGGGCCTTTCGCCGGGGGGTTCATCGGAACCGACTCCTTGAACCGGCAGGTGGTCATCCAACTGGGTAACTCGGCTCCCACGGCATCGGGCTCCAAAACACCCAACCTTGATGAGCTCAAAAAAACAATTTCCCTCCTGGATAAGGTGGAAAATAATCATCTCCAAAAGGCTGTCGGCTGTGGCGTTCACCAAGGCAGGGCATTCATCGCCTGGCAATGGTGGGAAGGATGCAGCTTGGGCACGGCGATGACGAAAAAAGGAAAGGTTCAGCCCCAGAAGGCGTGCAGGATATTCGCGACCGTGCTGGCGGGGGCCCAGTCTTTGCATGAGGCCGGTTTGCGGGTTGGAAAGGTTGATCTCGATTCTGTTTTTTTGGCGATTGAACCGGGGAAGGGTGAGGGGCGTGTGGTGAAGCTGCTCGGGCCTGGAATTCAGCCCGATTGGGTTAACGGCGATGTGCGCCTAGGTCTTTTGTCCCATCAGGATGAGGTTTATTCAATCGGAAAGGCCATGTATCGGGCAATAACCGGCAGTGCGGTTTCCGAAGACGGCAAAATGAGGGCCCCTGTTGCTTCCTTGACCCCGGATATTCCCGAACACCTTGCAGAATTTTTGGATCAACTCACAGATCCAGATCCCGCCATTCGTTTCACGGATGCGAAGGTGGCTGGCAAAGCCCTGCGCATCCTAATCGCCACCGAGGAGGGAGAATCCACCGGGGGCAAAGATCAGGACCCGTTGGCCGAGGTAAAACCTGCGGTGAATTCGAATCCGGCCACAAAAGATGATTCTGAAATCGGTGAGGATGGACAGGACTGGTTGTCAGGCAAAATCAGCACATTATTGGAAAAGGCGGGAATCACACCCAGGGAATTGGTGTTCTTGTCCGCTGGTGCCCTTGCGACTGTGATGTTTCTTTTATTGGGGTTGTGGCTGGTTGGGGATTTGATGCCCCTGATCGCCTTGGGACTCGGGGCAATGGGGGGGTATTATCTGAACGCCTGGTTGGCGAAAAGAACTCAGGCAGAGTGACTTTGCTTTTTTGTTTGTCGCACATCCAGCACATTCATCCACTGGTCCGGTTTGACCTCAAGCCAACCGAGGTTGTTTTGCTCCATGAATTCCACAGCCATTCCGACATGAACCTTGAACTTGCCTAAAGGGACGGTCCCCGCCAGTAGCGACCAATTGGAAATGTTTCCTTTTTTGTCCGGGGAAACGACTTTCGAAAAGAAGTGGTACGGAAAACCGGATGAACTGTATTGCCGGTTCCAGACTTTGACCAAAGGGAAATCGTTGTCCAAAACCTGGCCGAGCCCGGGTTTGATATGGTTGGCGACGGCCTCGGCCATGCTGGTATTCAATTCCCCCGCCTCGCTGCCACCCGGGCTCATCGCAAAAACCCTTATCCGGCCTGGAATTCCTTTGACGGTTAGGAAATGATCCCCGGGGGAAGATGGCGGGGGTGGCATTTCGGACAATCGGATGGTTCCAGCAGGGCCACCCTGTTGCCTGCCTTTCCCTTTCTTTTTCAGCGCCTTGCGAACCCGGCGTATCACTTTTCGAAGCCAACTAAGGATCAAGGCTAATGCAAAGCCGATGACAATCCACCACCCCCCGCTTTCCAGGAAGTGCCTCATGGATTCTGGAAGGACTCCTGAAACAGGGGAAAAGCTGTGGTTGATCCGGGAAAGGTAACCCGAGGAAAACTCGCTCAATTGCAAATAGCTTCCGTAGGCGATTGAGAAAATTTGTCCCGCTGAAGAACCGCCATTTTCCGGGGGAGAATCGGTCTT
>JAFMJU010000270.1 GCA_017853285.1 Gemmataceae bacterium | reverse complement strand
ACCTGTCGGGCACGGACGCAAACGACGATGACATCGCCACCCTGCCCTTCCCGCCCCAACTGGCGAAGCTAACCCTCAACGACACCCTGATCACCGACCGCAGCCTGCCAGTCATCTGCCGATTGACATCGCTGGTGGAACTGCGGCTGGATGGAACCAACCTCACCGATGAGCGAACCTTCCTGCTGCCTTCCCTCACCAGCCTGAAAACGCTGACACTCAACCGGACCGAAATCTCCGACAAGACCGCCGATTCACTGGCCAAGATGCGGAATCTCGAGTTCCTGGAAATTGGAAGCACCCGCATTTCCGATTTCGCCGTGTTCAAGATCCGCGACCTCAATGATCTCCGCCACATCCGGCTGGATGGCAACATGATCACCAACCAGGGATTCCAGTGCCTGGGCGACCTGCCAAAAATGCGCTCCGTCCACCTCAACAAGACCAATGTCTCGGATGACGGCCTGATGTACCTCCGGGGCTTCCGGCGGTTGCAGGCCCTGGGATTGGCCCACACTGACATCAGCGACTATGGCCTGTGGAACCTGATGGACCTGAATGACATCGAGACGCTGGACCTTGCGGGAACCCGTATAGGCGACACCGGCCTGGTCCACCTGAAAAACCTTTTCCGGCTGAAAAAACTGGATCTGGGAGGGACCTTGGTTTCAGGGCAGGGCCTGCGGGAGTTGGCCAACCTGCGCCAGCTCCACACGCTGTCGCTGAATCGCACCCGGATGACCGACCGCGGGCTGCGCGAGGCGACCTCGCTCGTCAGCCTTCGCCACCTCGACCTGGATGACACCCATATCTCGGACGCCGGCCTGGCCGAACTGAACGGGATGAAACTGGAACATCTGGGTTTGCGGGGCACCGATGTCACCGATGGCGGGATGAAAGACCTGGCGCGGATCATCTCCCTAAAAACACTGGTTCTCTCGGATACCCTGGTCACCGATTCCGGCATGAGGGAGTTGGCGGCCCTGAGAGTCCTTTCCTCACTCACGCTGGACGGAACCGCGGTGACCGATGAGGGACTTGTACCGATTTCGGGCCTGCCCCTGACCACTTTGAGCCTCCGGCGGACCGGCACTACAGACGATGGCCTGAAAACCATTTCCCGCATCGCAACCCTGGCCAAGCTCGACCTGGAGCACACCCGGGTGACGGAAAAGGGACTCGGGGAAATCGAAAAACTAAAAAATCTGACGGCACTGTCCCTAACCCAAATCGGCGCCGGGATTGCCCAATTTCCTGGTTTGGCTTCCCTGGAACGATTGTGGCTGGAGGGCGCCCCCCTCACCGATGACTCCATTCGCCCGCTTGCGAACGCCAAGCGACTGGAAGATCTCAATCTGGCCCATACACGCTTGGGCGATGGCTGCCTGCGGACGATCGGATCCCTGCAGCAGGTGCGCGCACTCTCAATGGCCGGCAGCGGCATCACAGGCAAGTCGATGTCTGACATCGCCCGATTGACCAAGCTGGAAAGGCTCGACCTGTCCGGGACCAAACTCAAGGACGGGGACCTGGCCGATTTGGCACCCCTGACAAGATTGAAACGATTGAACCTGTCCGCGACCAAACTCACCGGCAACAGCCTGGAGCCCTTGGCCGGCAACCGGGACATAAGCCACCTGAACCTGTCCGGCACCCTCGTGGATGACGAGACCCTGTACCATATGCTGCACTTCGGCCGGATTGAGGAACTCCACCTCGACGATACCCCGATCACCGACGGGGCGTTGGCCCAGATCCCACCCACCAACAGGCTCCGCCGCCTGTCACTGGCGCGAACCGGGGTGACCAATTCGGGTGTGGCATCGCTGCCCCCTTTCCCGGATCTGGCGGTAATCTGCCTGAAAAAAACGCAGGTTTCCAACGGCGTTGTGGAAGTTTTGTCCAAATACCGGAAGCTGGAAACGATCGACCTTTCGGAAACCCTGCTGACCGATGCCGGGCTGAAAAAACTACCGCTCTATTTCCGGGACATCCGGGAATTGAACCTGGGCGGTACCGCCATCACCGATGGGGGACTGGCGATTGTCACAGCCTGTACCAATCTCTCGGACCTGCGCCTCGACGGTACACGCGTCACCACCAAAGGCCTTGAATCCGTTCCAGACCTGCGTCAACTGCGTCGGTTGAGCCTGCGATCCATCTCTTTGGAGGACGGCGCGATCCGGCACCTTTCCCTGCTGAGGAACGCCGAGACGCTTCACCTGGATGGCAATCCTTTGACCGACCTCGGCCTGGCCCATTTGGCCCGCCTGAAAAGCCTGAGGGTTTTGACCCTTTCGAAAACCAAGGTCACAGACGATGGCTTGAAAACCCTTTCAGCGATGAAGTCCCTCCGGGAAATCGATGTGCGAGGCACCCAGGTCACCCCGGCGGGGATCGGGGCCTTTCAAAAGGCGCACCCCGCATGCGCTGTCAATCCACCACCCAATCTAATAGAAATCGAGCCGGGGAAAACACCCTGAGACTCGCCCACGGGTTCAGGACCATGCCACCCATTCGCCCACTTGGGGTGTGAGGGGCAGCGCTTTGGTTTTCTCCCGCACCTTCCCGGCCCATTTGGCCGCATCCTGGTTGATCAGGTCGAAGGTGTTGTAGTGGATGGGCATCGCCTTGACGGGTGCCAAGAGGTTGATGGCGCGAATGGAGTCGTCCGGCCCCATCGTGAAATTGTCACCAATAGGCAGGCAGGCCAGGTCGATGCCCTCCTCGCCGATCAGGCGCATGTCCCCGAACAGCGCGGTGTCGCCGGCATGATAGACCTTCATCCCGTCGTTCAGGAAGAGATGGATGCCGCAGGCGATGCCGCCGTTGGAACCATCCGGAAGGGCACTGCCATGGATGGCCTGGGTGAGCTTCACCGCACCGAAGGAAAAACGGAAAGTGCCGCCGGGTTGCATGCCATGGGTCTTGACCCCTTGCTTGCCCAACCACTCCGCAATCTCGTAGTTGGCGATGACGGTGGCCCCCGTTCGGGTGGCGATTGCCACGGTATCACCCACATGGTCGAAGTGACCGTGGGTGACCAGGATGAATTCGGGGCTCAGCGCCTCGGCCTTTTCGGCCGCCACGGGATTGTGGGTTAAAAAGGGGTCTATCAACAGCCTGGCACCGTCGGTTTCAATCCACAGGGCCGAATGGCCCAGCCAACGCAAACGGGTCGCCATGGTTTTGTTCTCCTGAATGGTTTCGGGCCGGGTATGTTGAGGTGGGTAGGCCTGCCGACCGCTTCTTTGTAGGGTAATCAACCAAACAGGTTCAAGGGTCCAAAGGGCGGGAGCGCCGGAGAGCGAATGCCAAACAGATCGCTTCGCGCCCTGCTGCTTTTTTTGGCCGCCTTTGGCGTGACTGTCGCGATGGTCCGCCCACCCCTGATGCGGCGGGTCGCGCTGCGGTTGGTGGAGAAAAACCTGGATGTGCGGGTGCAAACGCGGCAGGCGGTTCCCCACGGTCTGCTGGAAGGCATGCATCTGCACAACTTGGAGGTGCGTTGCACGCGCGCCCCCGCAACCCACCCGTTCTTGTTCACCGCCGGCAAGCTACGGGTGGAGAGCGGCATTCTGGGAGCCCTCCTGCATCCGGCCAGCCCTGAATCCATCGCCTGTGAGCGTTTCAGGCTGCGGTTGGATTTTGACCAGGGCGGCAAGCTGCTGACATTCCTGCCCCAGGTGGAAGCGAAAACCACACACCGACCGAAAATCAGGCTGGATGATTGGGAACTGGTTCTGGCCCAAGCCGGGCGCGCGCCATTTCATGTCAAGGGCCGCTCGTGCCTGCTTGAACCGACCCCCCATGGGCATACCCTTGAGACCCGTTTCACCGATGAACGGTACGGCACCTGGTCTGTCCGGGGAACCATGGAGGGAAGCCCCGCCCGACTTCGGCTGACACTCGCTTCTGAGGATGCGCGCCTCACACCGACCCATTTGCTTGAGATTCCATTCATCCCAAGGGAAGTTTGGGACCAGGTTGAATTGCGGGGAACCGGGCAGGCCAAGTTGGACCTGGACATCACCCCCGGCCGGACGCACCATCATCTGGTTTTGGATGGGAAGGAATTGGATATTCAGGTCCCCATTGCCGGCATCCAGGCGACCGGGGTTTCCGGACGTGCCGAGGTGGATGGGCGACTGGTGCGGTTGACCGACCTGCAGGGCCGTGTGTGGGGTGGCAAACTGGCGCTACCCGAAAGCCTTCTCGATTTTGACAAACCCTTTCCGGAGTTGACTTTCCGGGTAATGGGAGAGGGCCTGCGCCTGGCGGATTTGGTGGGCCAACCTTGGGCCAAGGGTGCCGGCGGGTTGACCCGAATGGCCACCCTGCTGCGTGGAACCGCTTCCGGCCAACTGGCCATGGCGTTCACGCTCACCGGCCCCTTGCCCAAAGTGGATATCCAGGGCACAGGCGAAGCCGGCATTCGAGGCGGGCCCCAGGTTCACTGGGTGGTGAAAACCGACAGGGGCAGGGTGCGTTTCGAACCCGTTTTCAAGGCCAAATAGCCACCAGTCAAGTGGCCAATCCCCGATCCGGCGCGGGAAGCGCCCGCTGCCAACCCCTAGTCATAAAGTCAAGACAATTTTGACCTTCCGCACGAACCCGATCCGACGGGGAACCCAGCCGGCTACTTGACAATCCGGAAAAATCGCCTTAGTCTGCTTCGGGGAGCGGGATTCCTTTCCGTCCCTCCCAGGAGGCGTCCAAATGACCAAGAAGGAAATCGTCAAACAGATCGCCGACCGTCTCGGGCAGCCTCAGCTCAAGACCAAGGAAATCGTTCAGCTCACCTTTGACGCCATCATCGACACCCTGCTGGAAACCAAGCGGATCGAGCTCCGAAACTTCGGTGTTTTCGAGGTGAAAGAGCGGCGCGCCCGCCGGGCCCGTAATCCCCGCACCGGCCAGCAGGTGGATGTTCCTCCCAAGCTGGTGGTGACCTTCAAACCGGGCAAGGAAATGGAAGAGCGCGTCCAGAGGCTGGTGCATTTGAAAATGGCAGCCCAGGCCCAAAGCCAGGCAACCCAAAGCCCCCAAGTTGCCCAGCAGCCTAAGCCGGCTACTGCAATCTGATAGGCTTTGGCGGTTTCGACGGATTTTTCCGAAAATTCGGTCACCCAACTCAAGTCTTTTTCCCGGTCCAACCGATACATCCCGCAGAGAGGGCATGCTGTTTAACTGCTTCGCCCCATTGAGATCAGCTTGCGCGGAGTGTGGACCATGGCGCGAATCCTACTGGGTCTGGCTGGCCTTCTGGCAATCAGCAGCACCGGCTGCCTTATCAACGCCTATCCCTCCGACCCCGGCGAGCGGGTGAAGGCCTTGCTGAACCAGTCGGAAGACCTGCGCCAGGCAAAGGAAGAATGGAAACGGATCTGGTTCCTGGACCATCCGTCCCATTTGACGCCTGACCGCATCGACGGCGGCATCCAGTAGTCGGTACCTACCCCCGCAGGGTATCGCGCCGGCCATAGCCGGCACGACCTAACGAATTGTGGAATAACCCACCACCATGCCTTGGGGCCCTTGAAGCCTCAGGGCAAATGGTATTTTCCCGGCAGATTTCGGCTGCTCCAGGCGCAGCACGATCTCACTTTTTCCTGCCGGCATGGAGACTCGATCACCTTGGCCGGGGGCAAATT
>JAFMJU010000269.1 GCA_017853285.1 Gemmataceae bacterium | reverse complement strand
GAATGAGACTGAAAAACCATCCGACCGCAACCTGATTGGATTGTCCTCCAATTCCAGCCGACTGTGGTTTGTCGGGAGGGGCAACCGTTTCAGGGGCCTGTCTGATTATCTGGGCGGTGAGCAAACGGGAAAACAATCCACCCTTCAGGCTTTCCGGGCCAGACTCGACCAGGACGGAATGGGCTCCGACGAGGAAAGTGTGGAGTTGCCAAAATCCCCCTGGATGTCCGCTAAACCTTTGGAATCATTGGCGGAAATCGAGGTGGTGGTGAGTGACCAGCGGGCTTCCCTTGGGAATCTCGGCTCGGGGATCCTGGCTGCTTTTCAGCCAGCCGTCCTTCCTGAGTTGCAATGGAAGGAGCCTTCCGGAATCCGTTTCGCAGGTGCCGAGAAATTTGCGGGGGTACCCTTCTTCGCTGCTGGAAACGAAAAAAAAGCCCAAGTTGCGGGCAGGCATGTCATTGTTCCTGGCCAATCGGACCCCTCCCGCGGCATACACCCCTCCATCGAGAAGGCGTTGGAGGTCGCCAAATCCGGGGATGTGGTTTTGATCCGGCACTCGGGCACCCTGAAAGTGGACCCGGTGAAGATCCGCAAAGTTGGCTTTGAGATCACCATCCGGCCCGATACCGGTAGCAAGCCGGTTCTGGTCTTCGATCCCGGCCCGGGGGCCAACGCCTTTCTGGATTTGGATAGATGCCTCCTCGTTCTTGAGGATCTGACCATACTGGTGGACCAGGGAATGGCCCCAAGACCGGTTTCCCTGGTAGCCCTCGAAAACCAGGCCAATTGCCAGTTGCGTGATTGCTCCATCACATTGTTGGGTGGGGAGGAGGGAAAATGCCCTGTCCTTGCCTCGTTGGCCGGGATTGGGTCGGGTGCTAGGCCTTCGGAAATGTTTCAGGCGGTCCAACCGGGGCGTTTGGGGTTGCGCGGAACAACTGTTCGCGGGTTTGGAAGCTTGTTGCGTGTGAATGCTGTCAGGCCGATTGAGGTGGATGTCACCGAAAGCAATTTGTATCTCGGTCGTGAGTTGGCCCGTGTGGAGACTCCGCCGTCTTCCTCGCCCATGCGCTCACCGATTCTTTCCATGGATGTTTCCAAATCGAATCTGGTCCTCGGGGCCAGTGCCGTGATTGTTGAAGGAGGAGTTGAAAGACCCGTTCCCGATTGGCTCGTGCGTACCAATCAATCCAGGTGGATTTGCTGGGGCGGGGCCGGGAATTGCCTGGTCCGCGTGGAGGGAGCTTTGATCAGGAAGGAACGCCTGAAGGATTGGTGGAGGGGAACAGAAAACCAGTTTTCCAATTGGGCCGGTGGATTGGAGGGGAGCGACGCGGATTTTGAGCCCCGGGTCCTCATGTCTGGCGAGCAGTGGCAGGAAACGATAGGGCAGGAAATAGGGGAATGGTGTCAATTGGACTTGCAGAAATCCCCGGTAAAAAACGAATGGGCCACCGTGACTCCTTCCCGCATTTTTAACGGGGAAGCCATGACACCGGGTGAAAAGTCCGCCGAAAAGCCCGAATGACCGTAAAATGGTTTGATTTGAAAAACGAATCTGGAAAAGTCTGAAAAGGAAAGCGTGCCATGGATTGCCATGGCACGCCGGGCTTGGGCCTACTTCTTTTTCTTGGCTTTCTTGACTGGCTTGGAAGCTTTGGCTTTTTGGGCGGCATTCTTGCTTGGTTTGCCAGCTTTCTTTTTGGCAGCGGGTTTGCCGCTGAAAATGGCGTCGTAGCCTTCGGCGAAATTTTTGGTTTCTGCCAAGCCAACCCTGACAATGCTCACAAATCAATCCTCCAGGGAACCAAATAAAATCCCGGAAACCCGAATCCATCCGGAATGGTCTTCACCAGTCATCATCCTGACTTTTTCAGGCTTCGGTTTCCAGCCCACTTGAGGAAGATTCGGTCGCCAGGAGGAACAAAATCCTGGCTGCAGTTTCCAATTCCCTCAAGTCAATCCATTCGTCCTTGGTATGGGCCTGGGCAATGTCGCCAGGTCCGAAAACCACCGCCGGAATTCCATGTTCAGCGATGGTGGAGGCATCGGTGCCAAAGGCTACGGATCTGACCTCGCATTGCCCGGTCGTTTTGCGGATTGCGGTACCCAGACTGCGAATGGCGGGTCCGTTTCCGTTGGACCTCAGGGCCGGGCACCGGATGATTGGCTGGGAAAGCTGGCACTGGATTCCGGACGGAAAACCCAGCCCATCCAAAACGGCTTGCAGCTGCTGTTCTGCCTCTTCCGGGGTTTCTGTGAAACCGATCCTTCGATCAATCAGCAGCACGCACTCGTGCGGGACGATATTCGGCGCCGAGCCCCCTGAAATCTGGGTGAGGCAGATGCTGCCTCCCCCCAAATGGTCCTTGGAGGATTCGCGCAACCGGATCTGGAGTTTCTCGATGGCTTTGGCGATTTCTGCCGCCGTGTAGATGGCGTTGCTCCCAAGATCCGGTGTCGAACTGTGGCACGCTGTTCCATGGACCCGTATGTGCCATCGGATGACGCCTTTGTGGGCCTCAATGATGCCAAGGCTTGAGGGTTCGGCAACGATGGCGAAATCCGGCCGACAAGTGTTTTCGGGGCTGATCCATATTCTTCCTGGGGAGTGTGCACGCAGGGCCTGAACCCCGAGGAATGTGTGTTCCTCGTCCACGGTGCAGGCCAGGATGATTCGGTCCGAAACAGGGCCGGAGTATTGGTGGATTTCCGCCAATGCCCCGAGCATGGCTGCCATAGACCCTTTGACATCGCACGCCCCGCGCCCATACAACCGGCCATCCTGGATCCGGGCTCCGAAAGGTTCAACTGTCATTCCGGCCACATCCACGGTGTCCTGGTGGACCTCCCAAAGCTGGGTCCGGTGGTTTTCTCCCCTTCCCTGCACTTCCATGATCAAATTGTCCCGGCCGGATGCCACAGGCTGGCGGTACGAACGGATACCCCTGGTCCGGGCCCAGGATTCCAGCCAGTCGGTCACCCTGCTCTCCCCATGGATTTGAGGATCCAGTCGGCTTGCGCCTCCGGGATTGACGCTTGGGATTTGCACCAATTCACGCAGCCATTGGGTTGTTTGGGAGGCAAGCATGGTTTGCCCTCATTTGCCGGGTGGCCGGACCGGTGGAGTGGATGGTTTCGCGTTGCCACTTTTACTAGACTGACTTCATCACCGAGTTTACAGGTACAGGCGGTAGTAGCCATGAAGATTCACGAATATCAGGCAAAAGAACTTCTCGCGGCAGAGGGAGCGGCTGTTCCCCCGGGCAAGGTGGCCACCTCGGTGGACCAGGCCCTTGCGGCTTTTGACTCATTTGGCGGCGCTCCCGTCGTGTTGAAGGCTCAAATCCATGCCGGTGGCCGCGGGAAGGGATCCTTCGTCGGGTCTGGAGCCGATTTCGGTGGCGTGAAATACCTCACCTCCCGTGAAAAGGTGGGTGAGGTGGCCAAAGTCATGCTGGCCTACCCCCTCCAGACCAAACAAACCGGGGCCGA
Organism: Gemmataceae bacterium; assembly: GCA_017853285.1. Classification (GTDB taxonomy): domain Bacteria; phylum Planctomycetota; class Planctomycetia; order Gemmatales; family Gemmataceae; genus UBA6894. Next base: position 2,175 of record JAFMJU010000269.1, on the reverse strand, counting down.
CGGCCAGAAGGTTTCCACACTTCTGGTTCAAAAAGCCGCCGACATCGCCAAGGAGTATTACCTGGGAATGGTTTTGGATCGGGCCTCCGGAGTCCCGGTCATGATGGCAAGCGCCGAAGGTGGCGTTGATATCGAGGAGGTCGCTGCCCACTCTCCCGAGAAGATTCTCAAGGAAAAAATCAGCCCGGAACTGGGTCTACTACCCTTCCAGGCAAGGAAACTGGCCTTCGAATTGGGTTTCCAGGGTGATCAGGTTGCCCAGGCCGAAGGGATCATGCGTGCTCTTTCCAGGGTTTTCCTGGAAAAGGATTGCAGCATCGCCGAAATCAACCCTTTGGTGGTGACCAAGGAAGGCAAGGTGGAGGCCCTCGACGCCAAGATGGTTTTCGATGACAACGCACTGTTCCGCCATCCGGAAATCGCGTCGTTGCGCGATGAGAGCGAGGAAGACCCGGCTGAACTACGGGCCGCCCAGTCCGGCCTCAGTTTTGTCCGCATGGAGGGAAGCATCGGGTGCTTGGTTAATGGCGCCGGCTTGGCCATGAGCACCATGGACATCATCAAATACCACGGCGGGGAACCTGCCAATTTTCTCGATGTGGGGGGCGGTGCGAACAAGGATCAGGTTACCGAGGCCTTCCGCATCATTCTTTCCGACAAACGGGTCAAGGCGGTGCTGGTGAACATTTTTGGCGGAATCATGAAATGTGACACCATTGCCCAGGCCATTCTGGCCGCATTCAAGGAAGTGGGCTTTCATGTCCCCCTGGTGGTGCGCCTCGAGGGGACCAATGTTGATGCTGGCAAAAAGCTCCTTGCCGAAAGCGGGCTGAATATTGCGGCGGCCTCGGGCATGGCTGAAGCCGCCCAAAAGGTCGTGGATGCCGCGCGCGGGAAAAAGTAATTCGTCCGCGCTTTATCCACCTCAAGTCATCAAAACTCAAGAACAGTTAGGAGTTCTTTTCCATGAGCATTCTGATTGACAAAAACACGCGGGTGATTTGCCAGGGAATGGGCAAGGCCGGCACCTTTCATGCGTTGGGATGCCGTGAATACGGCACTCAGGTGGTGGGTGGGGTGACGCCCGGCAAAGGCGGGAGCACCAAAGAAGGAATCCACCTCTTCAACACGGTTCATGAGGCGGTTCAGAAAACAGGTGCCAACGCCACCATGATTTTCGTCCCTCCACCCGGAGCCGCGGATGCGATCCTCGAGGCTGCCGATGCCGGGATTTCAGTCATCGTGGCAATCACGGAGGGAATTCCCGTCCTCGACATGGCCAAGGTGAAAAGGGAATTGGCCAAAAGGCCTGGAATCCGCCTGATCGGCCCCAATTGCCCTGGAGTCATCACTCCGGGTCAGTGCAAGATCGGCATCATGCCTGGTTACATTCACAAGCCCGGCCCCATAGGGATCATTTCCCGTTCCGGCACACTCACCTATGAGGCGGTTTTCCAGCTCTCCGCTTTGGGATTGGGGCAGTCCACCTGCATCGGAATAGGTGGGGACCCGATCATCGGTACCAACCAGATCGACTCCCTCAAGATGTTCCAGGAGGATCCTGGAACAGAAGCGATCTTGATGATGGGGGAAATTGGTGGCACCGCCGAGGAAGAGGCGGCGGAATACATCAAAAAACATGTCACCAAGCCCGTGGCCGCCTTCATCGCCGGTCAAACAGCGCCTCCAGGGAAAAGGATGGGCCACGCCGGGGCTATCATCAGTGGGGGCACCGGTTCGGCTGCAGACAAGATCAAATCCCTCGAGGCAAATGGAATTGCCGTCGCGAAAAGTCCGGCGGATTTGGGAGTGACGGTCCAAAAAATGCTTGCCGGGCGCAAGTGATCTGATTCGGGGGACCTTTTTCAAAACCTGGGTCGGGTTTTCCAAGCTTTTTCCGGGGCCGGTGGGGCAGTTTACCACCGGCCTTTTGGTTTAGGATGAGACCAGTAAGGCTCTTGATGGATTTGCTCGGGATCCGCTAGCGGGAACTTTTTTTCATGATTATTGTCATGTCGCCTTTGGCAACCAAAAACCAGATTGATCATGCCCAGGGCCGGGTTCGGGAATTCGGCCTCGAACCCCATCTGATTGTGGGTGCCGAAAGAACCATCATTGCCGGGGTCGGAAAGGAAAAGCCCGGTTTGATGTCGCACCTTGAGGTGTTGGATGGTG
>JAFMJU010000268.1 GCA_017853285.1 Gemmataceae bacterium | reverse complement strand
TCCAGGGCAATATCGAGGCCGCTGCGGGGGGTAGCATTGCCCTGGTGACCGGGGAGGAAGGCAAGGTCCTTCTGGGCACCATCAAGGGAGCAAAGCTCAGCGCAACCAACGGCAACATCGAGATCGATTCCCCCTTGTCCTACCTGGGTGGCAAGTCAAGCAAGCTGGAGACTTTGCTCACCAACGGACACTTCAAAAACGAGTCGAAACGGACCATCCGCACCGCGCCGGATCCCGAATCGATCTTCGGCACCAAGGCAGCTTACATCGCTGTGGGGCAGAGCGGGCGCCTGCAGGCTTGGTCACCCACCGGGGAAACCCTGGGTGCCCCGATCATCCCGTTCACCGGATACCAGGGGGTACCCCGCTTCGACACCACCTCCGACCTCAACGGCGACGGCGTCGCTGATCTGGTTTCGGTACCGGGTCCTGGCGCGGCCCCGCATCTGGTGGTTTACAGCGGTAAGGACATGAAGGTGCTGGTCAGCCAGTATGTGTTCGACCAGAGATTCCTGGGTGGCGTGAATGTCACCACGGGTGATGTGAACGCCGACGGCGTCTCGGACATCATCCTGGCCGCTGACAAGGGGGCGACCCCCCATGTGGTGGTGCTGTCGGGCAACACCTTCCAGGTGATGGCCAGCTTCTACGCCTTTGACAAGGGTTTCAAGGGCGGCCTGCGGGTGGCCACCGCCGATGTCAACGGGGACGGTGCGCTGGACATCCTCACCACCACGGCCTCGGGGGCGATCTCCCATGTGGTGGCGTTCGAGAACCTGGGCCAGAATGTGCTGGGCAGTTTCTACGCCTTCAACCAGGAGGTTCGTAACGGTGTCCAGATCGCATCGGCAGACCTGAACGGCGACAACATCGCTGAGATCCTGCTGGGCACCTCCGGTGGCACCACGGAACAGGTGGGTGTCTACAAGGGGAATCCAAAGGCGATCGATTACTTCATGGCCTACCCGGGCTGGAAAGGTGAGGTGCGTGTTGGGTCGGTGAAGGTGGGAGGACTCTCCCTCATTTCCACCGGCCCGGGACCGGGCGCCGGGCCCGATATCCGCACCTTCGGCCCGGTCCACCACGAGCTGATCGACAGCTTTTTCGCGGGGGATCCTGGCGACCTTTCCGGTGTCACCCTCTGACCAGGGCGGGTATGCGCGGGTGGCTCAGATCTGGTTGCCCGCGCCGCCCAAATTGCTTGCACCTATACCCCGCGCAGGGCACCAGCCTAGTTGACTGGTCCCGGCGAAGCTTTCGCGGGTACAGTACCGGTATTGGGCCAAACCCTTACTAACCCTGTTCCGGTGAATCGAAATGCTGTGGATTTACAGCCTCCATTCGTGGCAGTTGATGGCCGTCGTGGCCATCTTTTTCCTGACGGTGAACCTGATCGGCACCCTGCTGGTGCGATGGTGGAAACACACCAATCGGTCGAACCATCCCTCTGAAAAAATGGAGGTCAGCTCGGCCTTCTTCGAGAACCACGGGGTGTACCTGAGCATTTTGGTCGGCCTGCTTGCTGTCGGGGTCTACGGCAACATGACCGAGTCGGATGACAAGGTGCACGCCGAGGCGGTTGCTGCCAGCGCCCTTTACCGATGTTTTTCGGTGTATCCTCAGCAGCTCCAGTCGACCCTTCAGGAACAGATGCGGGAATACCTGCGCCATGTGGTGGAGATTGAATGGCCCCAACAGCAGGCCGGGGAGTCACCAAAAACCGGCCAGCCAATCCTGCAGGCCATGCACCAGAACCTGATCCGGTTTGAACCCGCCACGCGGGGCCAAGAGGTGGGCCATGGGGAGGCTCTGGAGGCGTTTCGCCATTTCAACGAAAAACGCCGGGAGCGGCTTTTCGCCATCGAGAGTTCGATCGAACCACTTCTGTGGTATGTGGTGATTGCCGGGGCGGTGCTCAACATGATCTTGGTCTGGCTGATGGATCTCGACCTGGGGAACCACCTGCTATACGGCTCGATCAACGTCTTCTTCCAGGCGGCGCTGATCGGTTACATCCTCGCGATGGACAATCCCTTCATGGGTGAATTGAGCGTGGATTCAAAGCCTTACCAGAATGTGCTGGAGGAGTTGGATAGACTTTGATCCGGCTGAAAATGGCCTCAACCCTTTCAGCCCGTTCCCGATTGGTATCAAGATCAACACCCTGCCATTCGGGAATCAACGGCGGGTGCAACCTCTCGTCCGACAGGAGCAGGACCCTTATTTCCCGGTTGACAATGCGCGCCAATTGTTCAACCAGATCCTATCCTTTGGCGAACAATTCCCGAACCGGCAAACCCTTGCCGTCTTCGGTGGCGTAGAACGGGCGGCCCTCGATGTCAAACGCCGTCTTGGGCGAGACACCCATGGCGGTGAGGATAGTCGCATGCAAATCGGAAATGCTGACCGGGTTTTTTGTGACGAGGAGCGGGCGTTCCTGAGCAGTCTCGCCGTAGAGGAAGCCCCGCTTCATGCCTCCCCCGAACATCACCACCGAGACTGAACCGGTGAAATGGCGGTGCAGGCCATATTGCTTCATCTCGGACATTTTGTCGGCCTTGGCCAGCGATTGGTCTGAGGCGTTGCTGCCCGGTACCCCCTCGATCATCATGTCGCGGCTGAACTCGGTGGCAAGCACCACCAGCGTGCGATCGAGCAGGCCACGGGTCTCCAGGTCGAGGATCAGTTGCGCGATGGGCGCATCGATTTCCCGCTTCATGCGGGTGAGCGTGGTGTGGCCGTTTTCGTGGGTGTCCCAGTGCAGGAAGGGCACATACTCGGTGGTGACCTCGATGAACCGGGCTCCCGCCTCGGTGAGGCGGCGGGCCAACAGGCAGCCCTTGCCAAAATGGCTGGCGCTGTAGCGGGCCAGGTTGTCGGCCGGCTCCCGCGACAGGTCGAACGCGTCACGGTCGCGGGAGCTGAGCAGCCGGTGGGCGTTGTCGAGCGAGCGCAGCATCGATTCGTGGTGGAAATCAGTGGCCATCGCGCCGACGGGGCTTTGTTTGAGCATCTCCCGGAAGCGCTTCTGGCGTGCCTCGAAGCGCTCGGGGGTCATGCCCTTGGGCGGGCGGACGGAGGCTGCGGCATCATCGGGAAACGGCAAATTGAACGGTCCAAATTCGCTGCCGAAGAAACCACCGGTGGTGAAAGCCTTCAGCTCCTCGCTCTCGCCCACGCCCTCGAGACGCTGGCCGATGTTGATGAAGGCGGGAATCGCGGGGTTGCGCGGGCCGCGGACACGGGCGATCCATGAGCCGATATGGGGCGCGGCGACCGTTTGCGGCGGAACGTAGCCGGTGTGCCAGTGGTACTGGTGGCGTGAATGCAGGATGCTGCCAAGATCGGCCACGCGGTGGGAGCGGACAAGCGTGGCGCGATCCATCACCCGGGCGACATTCTCAAGGCCCTTGGTGATCTTGATGTTGTCGACGACAGTGTCGATGGCCGGGAAGGTGCTGAGTATATCCTTGGCAGGAAGGCCGACCTCATAGGGCAGGTAGCGCTTGGGATCAAAGGTTTCAGGCGCGGCCATGCCGCCACCCATCCACAGCAGGATGCAGGTGTCGGCGGTCGGTGGGGGATGGTCGACCGAGTCGGCGGCCCGTGCCAGCCGGGGCGCACCGCCGGCCAGGGTGGCCATGCCGGCCGCGGTCATCGACTGGAGAAACTTCCGGCGCTCACGGGCGCGCTCGGTCCTTGTGAAATGTTCCATGTTTGGTGTCCTGAATCTTGTTGCGTGAACTCAGCGGATGATCTGGAACTCGGGCAGCATGAAGACTGTCCACAGGAAATCGGAGACGGTGTCGTCCGTCGGTTTGTCACCCAGGATTTCCGCGGCAATCTGAAGCTCGCCGCTGGTAGGCTGCCGATTGAGGGCCCGCCCGTACACCAGGCGCGCCCATTCGGCCGGACCGGCTCCCGGGTTTTCCTTGCGCAGTGCCGCCGCCCCGTTTGCCAGCAATTGGGTCATCTCCCGGCCGTTGGCCAGGTCGATTGCCTGCAGCGTGGTCAACTGGTCGGGCCGCGTGGAGACAACCTGTTCGCGATTGGGACGGCCGAGTGATCGGGTCAGTGAATCGGCATTCATCAGCGAGGCGCGCACTTGGCGGCGTTGGCCAGGTGTGGCATCGGTCCATGCCGGGAATTTCATCGGGGCCGCCGGCTTTTGCGGGCCCGTGCCCGTCACCTGCCAGATGGCATCGAGGAACTGCTCGGCCGACAGGCGCTTCAGTTCGGGCCCGCGGAATACCACGGCGGCCCCTGGCACCTCGTCCTTCTGGAGCGCCGGGGTGGACTGGTAAGCGCGGGAGGTGGCAATGTGCTCGAGAAGCTTTTTGAGGTCGTACCGGTTTTCGGCGAAATATACACCGAGGTAATCCATTAGGTCGGCATCGAAGGGGGGATTGGCCATCACATCGACGGGGTGAACGATGCCCCGGCCCATCAGGCGTTGCCACATGCGGTTGACCATGGTGCGGGAGAACCGCCCGTTTTTCTCGTGGGTCACTAGCTTGGCCAGTTGCTCGAGGCGCTTTTCCCGGGGCAGCGCCCCCTCGATGGTGCCTAGTTGGGGGAAGAGAAAAGCGGGCGACGCCTTGCGGCCCTGGGGCTTGTCGCAGCGATGGACCTCGAGCGGCGCATTGGCGATGACGGCGGCCAGGCTGTAGGCATCCTCCAGCTTCCAGGTGTCGATGAAGCTGTCATGACATGAGGCGCACTTCATGTTGATGCCAAAGAACACCTGCGAGACATTCTGCGAGAATTGCAGTTCAGTCACCTGGCTGGCGTTGACATTGCCGCGCCACTTGATGCCGTGGATGAATCCCTCGCTGCCGGAGCCCGGCGGGGGGCTGATCAATTCGCGGACCATTTGGTCGTATGGCTTGTTGTCCAGCAACGATTGGTAGATCCAGGCACTGATCTGCTTTCGGCCCCCGTCTATGAACCCTGTGCCAGCGTAATCGTTGCGGAGCAGGTCGTTCCAGAAGGTGAGCCAGTGCTCGGTGTAGGGGCGTGATTCGGCCAGCAGATGTTGGACTACCCGGGTTCTCCGCAGCGACGGCGGGTCGGCCAGGAATTTTTCCTGCTCGAGAGGAGTCGGCAATTGGCCCACCAGGTCGAGGTAAACGCGGCGCAGGAAGGTGGCATCGTCCGCCGGTGAGGGTGGCGATTGCTGGTTGCGGGCATGGTAGGCATCGAGGATGCGGTCGATCGGATGATCGCGCTCACCCGCGGCCGGTGGCAGCGTGACTTTGCGCGGCTCGAGTGGCGGCACATAGTTGGCAGACTTGAAACTGTAGCCAGGCTCCCACGGGAGCCCCTGGTCAATCCACGCCTTGAGCAGATCCACCTGTTTGGTGGTGAGGCGATCCCCCTTGGGGGGCATGCGGTGGTCGGGGCGGTCGCTGGTCACCCGTTCGATCAGGTCGCTCATCCCGGATTTGCCGGGCCGCACCGCCATCGACTTGAGCAGGTCCTCCCGGGTGTCCATGGAGAAGGAACCCTTGTACTTGCCGTTGGTGTGGCACTCGGCGCAGCGCAGCTTGATGATGGGCGCGACATTGTGGGCAAAGTCGATGGGGGCGGGGTCTTTTGCGCCGGCTTTTATGTTTAATGCAATAAGCAGAAACAGCGGCAAAACCCACCGCAAATCCATCAGTTTCCTTGGCAGGGA
>JAFMJU010000007.1 GCA_017853285.1 Gemmataceae bacterium | reverse complement strand
GGCGTGTTTCAGGCCGGCGATCTTCACGAACTCCAGAACCGCCAGGCCGATGGGGCCCGCGCCCACGATAAGGGCGAAATCATCGGGCCGGGCGCAGGCGCGGTCCACCGCGTGGCAGCCGATGGCCAGCGTCTCCACCAGCGCCAGTTGCTCGAGGCTGAGGCCGTTGCCGGGGTGCAGCTTGCGGGCGGGCAGCACCACGCGGGGGCGCAGGCCGCCGTCGGTGTGCACGCCCAGCACCTGCAGGTTCTCGCAGCAGTTGCCGCGGCCGCGCGCGCAGGCGGCGCAGTTCTGGCAGTTGATGTAGGGCTCCACCGAGCAGTGGTCGCCGGCCTTCAGGTGGTCCACACCCGGGCCCACGGCCAGCACCTCCACGCCCAGCTCGTGGCCGGGGATGCGCGGGTAGCTGAAGAAGGGCATCTTGCCCAGGTAGCCGGAGAAGTCGCTGCCGCAGATGCCCATGCGGTGCACCCGCACCAGGGCCTCGCCCGGGCCCGGGGCGGCGGGTTCGCTGATCTCCTGCGTCTCGAACTGCTTGGGCTTCAACAGGCGGATGGTCTGCATGGCGGGCGGGTGATCCTGAAAATAGCCGGTTTCGGATGGGTTAAATAGGTCAATCGGGTCAGTCGGCCTTGGCCAGGCAGATCCAGCCCTCGGCGGTGCCGATGGCCAGGGTCTTGCCGTCGGGGCTGAAGGCGATGGCCCGCGGGGCGGGGCGTTCCGACCCTCCGGGGCCGGGGAAGCTCCACGAGCGGACCAGCGCGCCGGTCTCGGCGTTGTGCAGGCGCACCACGCTGTCGCGGCCGATGGAGGCCACGCGGGCGCCATCGGCCGACAGGCACAGGGTGAAGGTGGCCTGGCCCTTGGGGGTGGCGATCTTCGTGACGGCCCTGCGGCCTGCCACATCCCACACAGAGATGCCCTCGGCGTCGGCCGTGGCCATGCGCAGGCCCTTGGCGTCGAGCGAGATGTCGAGCACCGGGCCCTGGTGGGCGGCGATCTCGTTGCCCAGCTTGCCCGGCTGCGCCCCCAGCGAATAGACCTGGGCGCCGCCGGCCTTCAGGCCCACGGCCACCACCTGCCCGTCGCCCGAGAAGGCCAGGCAATTGACCGCGCCGTTGCCCTCCATCAGGCGCCAGTTCTCGCGCGGGCCGGTGCCGTCGAGCGACCAGCCCTCCAGCAGGCCGTCGCCCAGCCAGGCCACGGCGCGCCGCTGGGCGTTCTGCACGGTGATGGCGTTCGGCTGGCCGCCGGGCCCCAGGGCGATGGGGGCGCGCACGCGCTTGCCATCGGCGGCGGTGTGCAGGTTCAGCTTGCGGTCGGGGCCGCCCACCAGCAGGTTCTGCCCGTCGGGCGTGAAGACCAGCGAGGGGGCTCCGGCGCCCTCGAGCAGCAGCCGGGCGCGGCCGGTGGCCGTGTCCCAGGTGCGGGTGGTCTGGTCGAGGCTGGTGCTGGCCAGCGTCTTGCCGTCGGGCGAGAAGGCCAGCGCCCGCACCTCGCGGGTGTGGCCCAGGCCCTGGCTCTGCTCGTTGGACGATTCGAGATCCCACGCGCGGGCGGAGGGGCCTGTTTTGCCGGCGCTGACGGCGGTGAGCTGCACGCCGCGGGTGTCGAACGCCAGGCCGGTCACCCAGCCGCTGGCGCCCGACAGCGCCTTCCATTCCTCCAGCGTGGCGGGATCCCACAGGCGCACCACGCGGTCGCTGCCGGCGGTGGCCACCAGCTTGCCGTCGGCCCGGGCGGCGATGGCGCTGATCGACACGGCGATGGGCCGCACCTGGCCCTGCGTGTGGCCCTTGAAGGTGCCGGGGCCGCTCTCGGGTTGGTCGAGGTTCCAGACCAGCGCCAGCCCGTCGGCGCAGCCGGCGGCCAGCTTGCGGCCGCGGGGCAGCCCGGCCAGCGACAGCACCTGCGTGGCGGCGCCGCGCACATCGCGCAGGGCCTTGCCGGTGCCGGCCTCGTAGAGGCGGATGACCGGGTCGTTGGTGGCGGCGGCCAGCCACTCGCCATCCCCCGCGAAGGTAAGCGCGTTGATGGCGGCGGGGCAGGGGGCCGGGGTGGCCACCGGCTTCGCCTCGCCCTGCTTCCAGACGAGGATGCGGCCCGAGGCGTCGCCCGAGGCGATCAGCGAGCCGCCGGGCGCGACCGCAACGCTGGTGACGGGCCGGGAGTGCCCCTCGAGGGTCTGTTTGGGTTGCAGTGTTTGGGTGTCGAGCAGGTGCACCTTGCCGTCCAGCGCTCCGGCGACCGCGAAGGTGGGGTTCTCGGCCGAGCTGGCCAGGCAGGTGAACGGGGCGGCCGGGCCGGCGGGCTTGGACTCGCGGGCCACCGAGCCGTCCTCGCCGCGCAGCAGGCGCAGCCCGCCCTCGGCGGTGGTCACCAGCGAGGTGGTGCCCTGGCCGGCGGCCACACTCCAGGCCTTGGTGTCGCCGGCGCCCGGCAGCGGCCGGCTCTGCTCGGTGGAGGCCAGCTCGTGCCAGCGCACCTGGCGGTCGAGGCCGGCGGTGGCCAGGCGGGTTCCATCGGGGCTGAGGGCCACGCCCCGGGGCACATCCTCCAGCGCCTGCACCACCAGCGGCCTGGCCGATGGCACCTCATAGATGCGGGCGGTGCGGTCGTCGGAGATGGTGGCCAGGCGCGTGCCGTCGGCGCTGAGCGAAAGCCCGGTGACGGCCTCGGTGTGGCCCTCCAGCGTGCGGAGGATCGAGCCGTCGGCCACATTCACCAGCAGCACGCGGTTGGGGCGGGCTCCGGCCAGCGCCACGGTGCTGTTGTCTTTCAGGAAGACCAGCGCGTACTGGTTGCCCTGGAAGTGCGGGATGGCCAGCTTCACGCCGCCGGTGGCGGTGTCGAACACACGCAGGCGCTGGTCGGCGCAGGCGGTGGCCACCAGCTTGCCATCGGGGCTGAAGGCCACGCCCATGATGGCCAGGCCGTGCCCGGGGATCTCGCTTTTCAGCTTGGCGGTGTCGCGCTCGTAGAGGCGCAGCTTGCGGTCGCCGCCACCGGTGGCCACCAGCTTGCCGTCGGCGCTGATGGCCAGCGCCGTGACGGGCTCCTGGTGGCCGGTGAACCGCTGGACCACCTCCTGCTTCTTCAGGTCCCACAGGCGCACCTCGCGGTCGTCGCCGGCGGTCAGCAAGAAGTCGCCGTCGGGGGAATGGGTGAGCGCGCGCACCTCCCCCTGGTGGGCCAGCAACTGGGCCCGCTCGCGCCCGGTGGGCACCTCCCACAGGCGCACGGAACCATCGCGGCTGCCGCTGGCGACCGAGGTGCCCTTGGGGTTGAACGACAGGCACAGCACGGCGTCGGCGTGGCGGGGGCGCGAGTCGCCCAGAAAGCGGGTGACATCCTTGGGCAGGCGCGCCGGCACGCTGGGCAGCGCGAACCGGGCCCGCATGTACAGCGCCTGGGCATCGAGCAGCTTGCCGGCCTTCAGCGCCTGGGCGGCCCGTTCGGCCAGAGCGTCGGCGCGCTCGATCAGTTCGGGCGAGGTGATCGCCACGGCGCCCGATTCCACCGCGCGGGCCCGGTCGGCCTGGAAGCTGGCGGCCACCTGGGCCACGGTTTCGGGGGTGGGGGTTCCGGTCTGCGCCCGGCCGATGCCAGGCCAGGCGGCGATGGCAAAAGCCAGCAGCAGCAGGCCCGATCGCGTGATGCCGGCGGGGCCCGGCGGGGTGCATCCTTGCTGGAACCGGTCCATGGTGAGTCTCCGGGCGCGGGCCGGCTAACGGCCGGACCGGGCCAAACACCATTTTACAGCAGGCGGGGACCGTGGAGGAGGGGGTGCTAAGTTCTTGTTGTTCAGCCAGTTAAGGCCGGGGATTCAGGCCGTTTCGGCGGCCTCGTCTTCCGGGGGGCCGTTGTCGGCCGTCTGGCCGGTGTCCCCCACCGCGGCCTGCAGCCGCTTGACCAGCATGGTGGCATACGAGCTTTTGGGCAGGCGGAAGCTGACGGCGGCGGCCAGTTGGCCCGGATGGTGCTCATCGTCGCGCCATTCCGCCTTCAGCTCGGCCACCGGCAGGTGGGCCGGCCGACGGCCGCGCGAGAAGAACAACTCCCGGGTGCCGGGCACGCGCAGGTCATCGAGCTTCAGCCCCTCGGGCGCCAGCACCTGGTCGAACAGGGCGCGGTCGGGGTGGTCGGGCGGCAGGTGTGCCCGCCGGCAGGGCAGCTCGATCGATTGGTTCCGCCATTGATCCAAAAACCCGGGGCTGACCCGCAGCGGGGCGGGCCATTGCGCCAGACGGCCGGGCAGCCGGATCAGGTCTTCCGCCGGGAGGCTCGATTCCAGCCAATGCGCCAGCGCCTGGTTCCAGACCCAGCTCTGCCAGGCGGCCAAATACAGCCCCTTCAGCTCGGGCCGCAGGCGCTCCAGCGCGGCGCGAAACCGGGTGGGGTGGTCGCGCAGGAAGGCCACCAGGCTGCGGGCGTGGCCGCGCGGCAGGTTGTCGAGCAAAAACTGCCAGTCGCCCCAGTGGCTGACCAGCAGTTCCTTCTCTCGCTTGGCCTCGGCCGGATCATGCTGGTAGGTGCCGGCCAGAGCCAGTTTCAACGCCTCCTCGAACCGGCCCTTCACCAGATGCAGGCCGATGAAGCCCTCCTCGAGGCTGTGCACCGAGCCGAAGCGCTGGTCGTCGAAGTAGTTGGCCAGCCCGGTGGCGCGCACCTCTTCCAGGGCCCGGTCGAGGGTTTCGCGCTGGGTGGCGGGGATGTCGCGCAGCACCAGCCGGAAGCGGTTGCCGCCGATGTGAGCGGCGGTGAAGGGGAAGGGGAGCTGGCCCAGGTATTCCACCTCCAGGCCATCCTGCCGCAGCACGCCGGGGCGGCCGCCCTGGATGGTGAGGTATTGCAGCGTGACGGCGTGGCGGTCCTTCAGGCCGCCGAACGACAGCGCCCCGGGGCGGATGTGCCAGGCCCGCTCGAGGATGCCCATCGCGTCGGGCGTGGTCTTGCCACGCTTCAGCATGCGGTACAGCGCGAAGCCGCCCCGGTGGGCCGCCGGCGGCGGGGTGGAGGGGATCTCCTCCACCTGGAAATCCTCGTGGCGGTAGCGGATTTTCATGGGCGAGTCACGCGCGGGCGAATACCGGGGGGCCGGACACTTCTCAGGCCCCCGCCAGCGGGGGGAGATCATCCAAAGAGCGCAGGCCACACCATAGCAGGAACTTGCGGCTGGTGCGGTAGATCACCGGCCGGCCCAGCGTGGCCTCGCGCCCCGCCATGCGGATCAGCCCCAGATCCAGCAGTTGCCGCAGGCTGTCGGCGCAGGGCACCCCGCGCACGGCCTCCACCAGCGCGCGCGTGACCGGCTGGCGGTAGGCGACGATGGCCAGCGTGTCGCGCAGGGTCTCGTTCAGGTGGGTGCGGGCCCGGCCCAGCGTGGTGGCCAGGTGTTTATCCAGCTCGGCCCGGGTGGCCAGGCGCCAGCCGCCGCCCACCTCCTGCAGGATGAACCCGCCCTCGTCTTCGGCCAGCTTGCGGCGAAGCTCCCGCAACCCGCCCAGCACCTGGGTGGTGTCGAGACCCAGCGCCGCCTTCATGCGGTCGACCGTCAGCGGTTCCTCGGTGGAAAAGAGCAGGGCCTCGAGGTCGGCCTGCAGGCTGGATCGCCGGCAGGTGTCCCAGCCGATGGGGGCGAACGGCAGCACGCCCGGGATCGGCAGCGGCTTTTTCACCGTGCGATTCCAGGCGGGCATCGGACGGCCGGTTAGCCGGCAACCGACCGCAGGCGCCCCGCCGGGGCGCTGGAAACGGGGCTGGCAGCCGGGAATTTTCGCCATTTTGCCAGTATCTCCAGCTTGCCGGCCTTTTCTACCCGGTGTTCGGCTTGTTCCGGCAAAAAAACCGCAGGTAACCTACCGGTTCGGCGTTTCGGCGCATAGGGAAGACTTTCCGGCCGGCGCGGGTTCCCCCTATGGGGAAAACGAACGGGACCGGGCATTGGAGCGGGCATGGAAGAACTGGATGTCATCTGGATGGCGGTGCTGGCGGGAGCGCCTTTGGTAGGCGCGGTGCTGGCGGGTCTGGCGCCGCGCAAGTGGCCGGACCTGGGGGCCTGGATCACGCTGCTCACCACCACCTTCACGCTGTCGATGGCGATCGCCGTGCTGATCCAGTACCGCTACGACACGCTGGAACAGCTCGGCGTGCTGAACGACATGGAGTTCCGCTACAAGGGCAGCCTGGACTACCGCTCGCTGGCGGCCGACCGGCAGCCCGACCCCGCCGTGGAAAAATCGACCGACTGGCTGGGCCGCACCGCCTGGCTGAACCGCTTCGGCCTGGAGTGGCTGTGGGGCATGGACGGCGTGGGCATGGCCTGCAGCCTGGCCGTGGCCGCCGGCGCGCTGAGCATCGCCGCGGTGGTCTGGAGGCCGGCGGGCAACCCGGGCGCCTGGCGCGCCACGCTGCTGTGCCTGGAGGCCGCCCTGCTGGCCGCCTGCAGCCAGCAGAATCTGTTCTTTTTGGGATTGCTGATGGCGCTGGCTGTGCTGCTGGCGGCGCTCCTGTGCCGGTTTTCCGGCGCGAAGGTGGAACCGGGCCCCCTGGGCAACCCGGCGGGGTGGATCCTGCGCCCGGGCTTCGTGGCGGCCGGGCTGACGCTGGCCGGCGCGCTGGTGTTGCTGTCGCAGGACTGCCACGATTTCGCCCCGCCCGACCGTGTGGAGGAGGCGGCCTGGCGGGCCGTGCGTTCCACCCCCGGCGCGAACTACAACCAGGAATACGCCGCGGTCGAGTACCACACGCTGGACCTGACGGTGCTGGCCAGGCAGGCCCGCGCCGCCTGGCACGGCCATGACCTCGAGGCTCTGTCGCTGGAGCGCCTGCGCCTGCGCAAGCTGCGGGGCGAGAAGGAGGAGCGTTACGACCTGACCGACCTGATCCAGCGCGAGGAGGCGGCCCTGCAGGCCCGGCTGGAAAGCTGGCGGGAAAGCCGCTGGGTGGTGCGGGCCGGCTGGTGCCTGGCCTTCGCGGCCGTGGCGTGGCTGATCGCGGGGCTTGGGTATTCCGAGGGCAACGGCGCCCGGCCCGAGATCGATGGGGCGGGCGGCATGGCCCGCGGCCTGCTGTCGGCCCTGTTCATCCTGATGCTCTTGCGGGTGGTGTTCCCGCTGTTCCCCACGGCGTTCTCACCAGGCGAGAAAAGCAGCCTGACCACCGGCCTGCTGGGCGGCCTGTTGCTGTTGGGCGATGTGCTGTTCCGCCTGTGGAACGCCACCAACCCCTGGCAGGTCACCACGCTCTTGGCCTGGGGCTTCGCCTGGGTGGCATGGCTTGGCGTGTTCGCCTGGCCCGTGGGTGGCGAGCCAGAATCGCTGGCGATGGGCCTCAACGGCGCGCTGCTGGCCGGCGTGTGCGTGCCGCTGGGCCTGACGCTGACACGGGGCCTGATGGTGCTGCGGCCCAACGACCGCGGCGCGGCCCTGGGCATCGCCCTGCTGGTGCAGGCGGGGGTACCGCTATCTTTGGGCGCGGTGGCCCTGCTGCCGGTGGCGCGGGCGGTGTTCGCCTGCGGCGCGCTGGCCGGGGTGCTGTTCGTGCTGGCCTACGCGCTGATGTTGTACAGCGTGGCGGCCCGTGGCTTTTTGTTCGATGCTCCCGCCTCACCCGGCGCCACCATCGCCGACCCGTGGAAGGCCCGCCAGAAGCTGGTGGCGACGCTGCTGCCCCTGCCCATGCTGCTGACGGGCGTGCTGCCGTACCTGATCACAAGCTGGACGGAGCCGGCGGCCACCTCGCAGGCCGACCTGCTGGAGCGGATGCCCCAGTTGGCTCCCGGCCAGGCCATGCCGCACGCGAAGATCCCCGGCAAGGAATAACCCGCGCATGAGTTCGACCGACGAGCTGCCCCCGCTGGTGGACACCCACGCCCACCTGGAGGATGAACGGTTCCGGGGCGAGGTGTCCGCTGTGGTGGAGCGCGCCCGGGCCGCCGGCTTGGTGCGCGTGGTGGTGGTGGGCACCGGGCCCGAGGACAGCCTGGCCTGCCTGCAACGCGCCCGAAGCGAGCCCCTGCTGGCCCCCGCCGTGGGCCTGCACCCGACGCACCTGAACGGCCTGCCACCCGAGGCCTTCGACCGCATCGCCGAGCTGGCCCAAGACCCCCTGGTGGTGGCCATCGGCGAGACGGGCCTGGACGACTACTGGAAGGAAGTGCCGCTGGAGGTGCAGATCCAAAGCCTGCGCCGGCACCTGGCGCTTTCACGCCAGACGGGCAAGGCCATCATCCTGCACTGCCGCGACGCGGCGACCCCCCTGATGGCCGAGTTGCGAGCCGACTTCCAGGCCAACGGCCCGCTGCGCGGCGTGCTGCACAGCTTCTGCGGCGATGCCGCCCAGGCGGAGGACGCGCTGGCCATGGGCCTGCACCTGTCGTTCTCCGGCATGATCACGCAGAAGGGAAACCAGCCGTTGCGCGATCTGGCCGCGGGGATCCCCCGGGACCGTCTGCTGGTGGAAACCGACAGCCCCTACCTGGCGCCACGGCCCCACCGGGGTCAGCGCAACGAGCCGGCGTTTGTGGTCCACACCTGCCAAACCCTGGCCGAATGCCACGGCATCACGCTGGCCGACATGGCCCGCGTCACCACCGAAAACGCGCGTCGGTTGTTCGGCCTGTGAGCAGGCTCAGCCGGCGGGATGGAGTATTTCCGCCAAGGGCAGGGTGATACCCAGCGTGGCGGAGATGGCCGAATCGGCGGCGGTGAGCCGCCTGTGCCCTCGGTAGGCGCCACCCTCGGGTTGCTGGAAGCATTCCAGGGTGTTTTCGGTCAGGTCGAAGACCCAGTATTCGGGGATACCGGCCTGGGCGTAGATTTCCCGTTTCTTCCCAAGATCCACATCGGCGGTGGAATCCGCCACCTCGATGACCAGTTGGACCGCGTCCGCCTGGGGATGTGCGTTCCGGTAGTGGTCGGCCCGGTGGCGCAGGATGGCGAAATCCGGCTGGGGCAGGCAGGTGCGTGAAAGCTGGACCGGATTCTGGCAGGCGAGAATCCATTCTTTGGACAACTGGCCGCCCAACCGGGAGATGAGCAAGTTGACCAATCCGCCATGCCTGGGGCCGATGGGGCTCATGGGATGGATCTCCCCGTCGATCAGTTCCAGGCGCTCGTCGGGTGCGAAAAAATGGAGCTGGTCGAGCCGTATGAACTCGTCCACCGTGAACAGCCTGCGGGTGATGATCGCGGACATGGCGCCTCCGTCCAGTGAGCTGGATTTTAGCCTTTTCTGGCGGGGTTGCCTAGCGCCGCCCAAGCGAACAGCCACGGGCCGAAGGCCCGTGGCTGAGTGGAAAAAGCCCTAAAGCGCGCGGGTCAAGCGGTGGGCAGGCCCAGATCGTCCGTGCCCAGCAGCGATTCGAACGGGAAGCGGACGGAGAAGCGCTCGCGGGCACCCTGGCCCCGGTCCACCAGGCAAACCAGGCCGCCCACAGTGTGGCCCTGGGCTTGCAGCACCTCGATCGCCTGCTCGCTGGAGCCCCCCGTGGTGACCACATCCTCGACGATGGCCACCCGGCTGCCGGGGGCCAGTCGGCCCTCCAGCCGCTGTTGGCTGCCATGTTCCTTGACCGCCTTGCGGACGAAGAAACCCTCGAGGTTCATGCCGCGCTGGTGCCCGCGCAGCACCACGGCGGCCGCCAGCGGGATGGCCCCCACCTCCAGGCCGCCCACGGCGGTGACATTCCACCGGGCGATGTGATCCAGGAAACCGTCGGCGATGAGGCCGAGGGCCTCGCCGCAAAACAGCACCTGCTTGCTGTCGATGTAGAAGCTGCTGGTCTTGCCGCTGGCCAGGGTGAACTGGCCGAACTTCACCGCGCGCTGGCGAAACAGCTCCGCCAGCCGGTCTTTGCCTGTCATGGTGCTCCTCGGGTTCGGGTCAGGGCCGGGCCGCGGGGATCAACGCTCGAAGAGCGCCCCGTCCACGCCCGGATTCAATTTCAGCCCGGTGTATTGATATGACTCCATGAGCTGCGGGTCTTCCCCCGCCTTCTCGGGCCAGCCGTAGCACTCGATGGCGACGGGCAGGTGCGACTCCTTGTCGAAGGTGATCACCGCCTTGGCGAACTCGAACTGCTTCATCTCCTCCCGGGGGTGGGTGATGTGCACCCGGCGGCAGGCCCGCTTGTCGAAGGTCACATCCTCCAAAAGCACCCGGTCCAGCTCGTGGGCCTCGAAACCGGCCCAGTCCTTGCTGAGTCGCTTGACGATGTTCGCGATCCCCGCCTCGGTGATCGAGTGCCGGCTGGTGGAGGCCACCCGCTTGTCCTTCAGGTCCAGGCTGAGGAAACCCACGCTGCCCAGCAGGCCAGCCCCCTTCACGCGCATGCGCCCGTTGTGCTTGCCCTCGATCCACATCCCCTCCTGGCCGGCCATGCTACGGGGTTTTTGCCATTTCAGGCAGACCGAGAACGGCTCGTGCCGCACCACCATGTCGATGGTCTGCTCGGGCTGCAGCTTGCCGCCCAAATACTCCCGCTTCAGGAACTGGCAGGTGTAGTGGTCCACCTTGGTCAGGGCCTGTTCAGCCCGCTTGATGATCTCCATGCACTCCGACATGTCCTTGCCGTGGCTGGGATCGGCCGCGGCGGGTTTCTCGGGTGTGGGCGCCTCGGTGCCGGCGGGCTGCGCGGGCGGTTGCCCGTCGGCCGGCGTGGCTGCGGGGGGCACCGGCTCGGCCGCCAGCAGCATCAGCGTGGTGAACAGCCCCAATCCCCCATGCACCAGCACGGCCAGGGCCCACGGCGCGAAATTGCGCCGAAACGCGGCCAGGAGGGCTGGGCTGATGGACATGGCGGCTTCCCCTTGCGAAACCCTGGCATGCCCCGGGAGAATCGATCCACCGGGGCAATCGATGCGGCCATGGGGCAGGGTGATCTGCCAGCAGGCACGCCTCATGAATTATGGGCCTTCTTCGTCCATCGCCACAACCCGCCCCGGCGATACAGGGAACCACGGAGATTTCATGGCTTTTCCACCCAGCCAGCCTTCCCAATCTTCACCACTGGTACTGCAGACCGTGGTGTCACCCCTTTTTGAGGAAAACGCCTATATTTTCGCCCTGCCGGGGTCCCGCGAGGCGCTGGTGGTGGACCCAGGCTTCGACACCGATTCGATTCAGGAATGTTTGGCTGACCGGGGCTGGCAACTGCTAGCCATTTTAAACACGCACGGCCACGCCGACCATATCGCCGGCAACGAGGCGATGAAAAAGGCCTACCCCCGCGCCCCGTTGATCATTGGCACAGGCGACGCCCCCATGCTGACCGACCCGGTGCTGAACCTCAGCGGCCTGGCCGGCGCGCCCATCGTTTCCCCAAAAGCCGACCTGCTGGTCAACGAGGGGGAGACCCTCGAGCTGGCCGGCATGCGCCTGGAGGTGCTGGAGATTCCCGGGCACTCCCCGGGGCATGTGGTGTTTGTGTACCGCCCGGAGGGCGGCGACCCGATCGTCTTCGGCGGGGATGTGCTGTTTCGCGGCAGCGTGGGGCGGACCGATTTCCCGGGTGGCAGCCACAAGACGCTGATTTCCGGCATACGGGGCAAACTGTTCACCATGCCCGAGGGCACGCTGGTCTACCCGGGCCACGGGCCCGTCACCACGGTGGGGCACGAGAAGAGGACCAACCCGTTCTGCGGCGCCTAGCGGGCCGGGGCGAACGGGCTCAGGTCCGCCGTCTGCGCGGCCTCCCACGCGGGGATGTCGCCGATGGGCCGCCACGCCTTGGCCGCCACGGGCATCATCTTGCCGTCACGGGCCAGCAGGTTCACCAGATCGGTGATCTCGTACTCGTTGCGGGGTGACAAGAATGGCGTGTGGTCAAACGCGCGGCCGGGGTAGAGGTAGGCGCCGGTGTTGGCCAGCATCGGCCCCGGCAGATCGGGTTTTTCCACCAGCTTGTCCAGCGTGCCGTCTTCCCGGGTGAAGGCGATGCCGTACTGCCGCGGGTTGGCCACCGAGTGCGTGAGCACGCCCCCCTCGAATCCTTTCCCGGGCAAAGCGGCCAGGTCGGCCAGGTCGGCGGTGCCGAACAGGTCGTCGCCATTGAGCACCAGAAACGATCCGCCGCTGAGCGCCTGCCGGCACGACCAGAGCGCGTCCCAGGTGCCGCGCGGCGTGGTCTGCCGCACGGTGGCCCAGTTGGTGATATGCTTCTGCCCGGCCAAGTATTCCTCCACCTGCTCGGCCAGGTAGTTCACCACCACCACCAACCGGGTGACCTGTTTGGGCAGCGCCGAGATGGTCCAGTCGAGGACCGGCCGGCCCTGGACCTTCAAGAGCGGCTTGGGCACGGTGAGCGTGTGGGGGCGCAGGCGGGTGCCCAAACCGGCGGCGAGCAGAACGGCATCCATGGGTCAATCAGCCTCGGGGACGGTTGCGGGTGTGTCGCTCGGGGTCTCTCTTGTTCAAGACGCCGGCGGCTTGCGCGGGGTTTTCGCCGCCCGGGGTTTGGCCGGATCGGCCGGGTGGCTTTTGGGTGGCGGCGCGGCCAGCCTGGGGCTGCTGTCGGGCGCCGGGGCGTGGCGCGCCGGGTCGGCCAGCAGCAGGAACTGCTCCTGGCTGCGCACCCGCGGCGTGGTGGTCTTCACCCGGCGATATTCCCCCGAGGGGAGGAGCAGGCGGGCTTTCACGTTGTCGGAGCGGGTGATCTCGAGCACCTCATGGATGACGCGGTGCTTCAGCGCCGGCTCCTCCACCGGGAAGACCACCTCCACGCGCCGGCTGAGGTTGCGGTCCATCCAGTCGGCCGAGCCGACATGGACGGTGGGATCGCCCCCGTTGCCGAAGTAGAAGATGCGGCTGTGCTCGAGGAAACGGTCGATCACCGAGATGACGCGGATGTTTTCGCTGATGCCCGGGATGCCTGGCCTTAGCGAGCAGATGCCCCGGCAGATGATGTCGGTCTTCACCCCGGCCTGGCTGGCCCGGTAGAGCGCCTGGACCATGGCCGGCTCGAGCAGGCCGTTGATCTTGGCGATGATCCGTCCGCCGCGCCCCTCGCGCTGGTGGCGGATCTCCTGCTCGATCCGGTCGAGCATGAAGGGCTGCAGGTGCGTGGGCGCCACCACCAGCTTGTTCCACTTGGGCGGCTCGCAGTAACCGGTGAGGTAGTTGAAAAGCAGCGAGGCGTCCTCGCAGTAATCCTCCCGGCAGGTGAAGTAGCCCAGGTCGGTGTACAGGCGCGCGGTCTGCGGGTTGTAGTTGCCCGTGGACAGGTGGACATACCGGCGGATGCCGTCCTCCTCCCGCCGCACCACCAGGGCCACCTTGCAGTGCGTCTTCAGCCCCACGAAGCCGAACACCACATGGGCGCCCGCCTTCTCCAGCTCGCGCGCCCAGACGATGTTGCGCTCCTCGTCCAGCCGGGCCTTGATCTCCATCACCACCGTCACCTGCTTGCCGTTGTCGGCGGCCCGCTGCAGCGCCTTGACGATGGCCGAGTCGCTGGAGGTGCGGTAGAGCGTCTGCTTGATGGCCAGCACACGCTCGTCCCGGGCGGCCTCCTCGATGAAGTCCACCACATGGCTGAAGGTCTCGTACGGGTGGTGCAGCAGGATGTCCCCGGCCCGTATCGCCTCGAAGGTGGACTGGTGGTCCTCGAACGCCCGCGCGGGGTGCGGCACGAAGATCGGGTCGCGCAGGTGGTTGTAGCCCGGCAGCGCGTGGATCTGGAACAGGCCGGTCAGGTCGATCAGCCCCTCGGTGCGGTGCACATCATGCGTGTCCAGGTCCAGCGCCTGGCCCAGGAACGACTCGGTCTCTTCCGGCGCGCCCGCCTCGAGTTGCAGGCGCACGGCCATCCCCTGCTTGCGCTTGCGGATTTGCTCCTCCACAGCCTTCAGCAGGTCTTCCACCTCGTCGTTGTCGATTTCCAGGTCGCTGTCGCGGGTGATGCGGAAGGCGCTCACATGCTCGATGTTCAGCCCGGGGAACAGTTCCGGCAGGTGGAGGCGGATCAGGTCCTCCAGGGGCAGGAATGCGTTCCGGGGCCCGGTCGCCCGGGCGGGCAGGGCGATGAAGCGCGGCAGCACGCTGGGCACCTGAACCAGCGCGAACATCTTGCCGCCCGAGGGCCTCGCCAGGCGGACCGCCAGGTTGAGCGACTTGTTCAGCAGACGGGGGAACGGGTGCCCCGGGTCGATCGCCAGCGGCGTGAGCACCTGGAAAATCTGGGTGCGGAACACCTCGGCCAGTTTGGCCCGGTCGGCCTCGTCGATCTGGTCCAGCCGGCGGATGCTGATCCCCTCGGCCTCGAGTTTCGGCAAAATCTCCCGGGTGAGGCACCGGTGGGTGTCGGCGTTCATCTGACGCACCACCCGGCCGATCTCCTCCACCTGCACCCGCACGGGCAGGTGGTCGGCGCCGCTGCCGTAGCTCACGCCCGCGTACAGCTTCTGCTGCAGCCCGCCCACGCGGACCATGAAAAACTCGTCGAGATTCGATTCGGTGATGGCGAGAAACTTCAGGCGCTCAAGCAGCGGCACCGTCTGGTCCTCGGCCTCCTCCAGCACCCGGCGATTGAAGGCCAGCCAACTCAACTCGCGGTTGATGTAGAGGCTCGGGTCGTCCAGCGGAGTTTCCGGCCCCGGAACAAAGAAGGTGTCAGGGTTGCCTACCATGCCGAAAAAATTTCCCAAGGAAAGATAGGGTTCAATGCCTGCAATCTTGCGATAGCTTTCTGCGATTGCATCGATTGTAGCCTCAGGGGCGCATCCGCCGCCACCCAAACCGGCGTGCCCGCCAAGGGCCGTCGGGGCTTTTTTCACGGGCAATTTCGTGGGAACATGAATGTTCTTTCAGGATCGGACCCGAGCGGCCGATCCGTTTTCCCCCGGTATGGAATGGACCATGGCTGCCCCTCTCCCGTTTGTTCTCAACCAGCAAAACCACGACTTCGTTCGCCGGCAGAAATGGCAGGCCGCGGTGCTGCCCTTCGGCGCCACCGAGCCGCACAACCTGCACCTGCCCTACGGCATCGACTGCTTCCAGGTGGAGGCGATCGCCACCCGCGCCTGCCAGCACGCTTGGGACGCCGGCGCCAAGGTGCTGCAACTGCCCGCGGT
Source organism: Gemmataceae bacterium (assembly GCA_017853285.1). Lineage (GTDB taxonomy): Bacteria > Planctomycetota > Planctomycetia > Gemmatales > Gemmataceae > UBA6894. The sequence continues at coordinate 7,928 of JAFMJU010000007.1, read as the reverse complement.
GCCCTTCGGCGTGAACACCAACTATTTCCAGATTCCCGGCGCGGTGGCCCTCAGCGTGATGCCCACCACTCTACTGGCCATCCTGAAGGACATCACCGATTCCCTGCGCCGGCAGGGCATCAAGCGCCTGGTGCTGCTCAATGGCCACGGCGGCAACGAGCTCAAGCCGCTGCTGCGCCAGTTGCACCCCGACTGCGGCGTGTTCCTGGCGCTGTGCGACTGGTTCCGCATGGGGGCCGACATCATCACCCAGATCATGGAGAAGCCCGGCGAGCACGCCGACGAGACCGAAACCAGCCTGGCCATGGCCCTGGTGCCCGACTGGGTGAAGCTGGAACTGGCCGATGATGGCGCCACCCGCAAGAGCAGCATCGAGGCGATCAACAAGGGCTGGCTGTCCATCACCCGCCCGTGGCACATCGCCACCAGCAACACCGGCGTCGGCGATCCCTCCAAATCCACCGCGGCCAAGGGGGAGAAATTGCTGGAAGCCTTGGCCCAGCGGTTGGGAAAGACGCTCTACGAGGTGGCCACCACGCCCGATTCGGATCTGTTTCCCTACACCTAGGGTCAGTTGTGTTGATGCCGCTCTACCGGCTTGGTGAGCAGCGACACCACCACCAGAGTGATGAAACCCAGCGGGATCGAGATGATCCCCGGGTTGGCCAGTGCCACCGGGGCCTTCAGCGGGTCGAGCCCGTATAGCTTGTACAAGTCGGGCGACAGCAGGATCAGCGCCAGTGACGAGACCATGCCCATGGCGATGGAGGCGATCACGCCCCACGCCGTGGCGCGCTTCCAGAACAGGATCATCACGATCGCCGGCAGGTTGGCGCTGGCCGCCACAGCGAACGCCAGCCCCACCAGAAACGACACATTCATCCCCTTGAACAAGATGCCCAGGGCGATACCCACCGCGCCGATCCCCAGCGCGGAAATCTTTCCCAGCGTGATCTTGGCCTTTTCGGGTAGCTGCAGGTTCATGAAACGGTCGGCCAGGTCGTGGGCCACGGCGCCTGAAGCGGCGACAATCAGGCCGCTCACCGTGCCCAGCACGGTGGCGAAGGCGATGGCCGAGATCACCGCGAACAGGAACAAGCCGAACGATTTGGCCAGCAGGGGCGCGGCCATGTTGCTGTCGGCCGGGTTCAATACGCCGTTCGTCATAGCCCCCAGTCCCATGAACAGGGTGAGGACATAAAAGAGCCCGATGGAGCCGATGGCCACCAGCGTGGATTTGCGCGCGCTGGCAGGGCTGGGAACCGTGTAGTACCGAATCAGGATATGGGGTAGGGCTGCGGTCCCCAAAAACAGCGCCAGCATCAGCGACGCGAAGTCCAGCCGTTCCAGGGCGGTGCCCTCCAGCTTGAACTTCATCCCGGGGCGCAGCAGGCGCGAGCCCGGAGTTTCCACCGGAAAGTAGGCCGTCACCTTGTCCCCGGCCTGGCTGTCGAAACGGACTTCCTTCCAGGTGCGCACGGTGGTTTCGGGGTGGCCCAATGCCGCCAGAATCCCCACCGGCGAAAGCGGCCCGGTGGTGGCCTCCTTCTGGCCCATCAGGCGTGAGATGTTGCCCACCGATCGCAGCTTGTTGTCCGCGCTGGCTGGCATGCCGTTGATCAGCGACTGGCCCTCTTTGCCGTTGACCTGACACTCGCCCTCCACCAGGTTCAGGGTGTTATCCTTCTCATCCACCCGCCACCAGGTGCGGCGGGCGGAGTTTTGTCCGGTTTCCTCCACCAGGGCGAAGCGGCCGGTCTTGGACCGGTGCTCCTCCACCACGGCCAGCCCGGCATCGGCGGGGCGCGGCGGGTTGCCCGGTTCGGCCGACACCACACGGTGGTTGTAGAACGGTTTCTCCCCGTTGTCGCCCGGGTGGGTGGAAAGCCCCCTCGCGCAGACCGCCCATACCAGCGCCGCGGAGAACAGGATCAACAGCCCGCCCTTCAAAAACTGCACATAGGTGGTGGAGGCCATGCCGGCGGTGGCCACGATCACGATGACAATCGAGCCCACCATCAGCACACCCCAGTGGTGCGCCAGGCCCAGCAGCGGTTCCACCAGTACACCCGCGCCCACCATCTGCGGCACCAGGTAGCAGAGCGACACCACCAGCGTGCTGATGGCCGCCATCAACTGGATGCCCCGCGACTGGAACGGCGCGTCCACCGCGTCGGCGAAGGTGTACCGGCCCATGCGACGGAGCGGTTCGGCGATGACAAACAGCGCCACCACCCACCCGGCCAGAAAGCCGATGGAGTAGAGAAATCCGTCATACCCCGTGGTGGCGATCATCCCGCAGATGCCCAGGAACGACGCCGCGGAAAGGTAGTCGCCCGCGAAGGCGATGCCGTTGACAAACCAGTGGATCTGTCCGCCGGCCGCGTAGTAACCGCTGGAGGTTTTGGTCTGCCGGCCCAGATAGAACGACAGGCCGACGATGAACAGCACGAAGGTGAGGAAAATGCCCAGTACCATGGCTCAGTGGTCCCCTGTGGTCTGGTTCTGGTGCCTGGCTTCCTCGCGGCGGCAGGCGCGGTCGTACCAGAGCGCCAGCACCAGCGCCGAGACGATCAGCAGCATGCCGTAGAGCACCGCCAGGTTCAGGCCGGCCACCACCACGATTTCCATGAGGGCGGGCTGGACGAGGTTGATGGCCACAAACAGCAGGTAAAAAGTGGCGTACACGCAAAACAGGCGCACCCCCACCCGGGACTTGTAGGCCGCGGCGGGGTCCTTGCCCGGATTGACCTGGGGCTCATGCAGCATGGTTTTTTCAGCCTCTCACACAAAATTTGAATCAAGGTCGGGACCGGCCCGCCTTGCGCAGGGCATCCAGTTCCGCCAGCATGCCCCGGGCGGTCCCGGGGTCGGATGCCCAGCGGTTGCGGGTCTCAAAGGGGTCCTCACGCAGGTGGTACAGTTGGCCGGTCGGATTGCCTGCCGTGGGGATTTCCCGGGCCGGGGCGGTGAAACCGCCGCTGCCCAGCCCTTCCACCACCTTCCAGGCGCCCCGGCGATAGCCGAACATCCCTTGGGAAGAATGGTGCATGATACTGGTTCTCTTTCCGGGTGTTTGGGCGACCAGGTGCTCCCCCGCGCCGATGCTGTCCTCAAACCCTTCAGCCCCCAAGGGTATCCCGGCCAATTCCGAGCAGGTGGCGGCGATGTCGGTCAGGCAGAACAACGCGTCGGAAGTGCCCGGGGCCACCTTGCCCGGCCACCGCACCAGCATCGGGATCCGGTGACCCCCTTCATGGATGTCGGCCTTCTGCCCGCGCCAAGAGGCATTCGATAAATGCCCAAATTGGGCGATGTCCTTTGCCAGCCAGTGGGCCCCGTTGTCACTGGTGAGAATGACCACCGTGTTGTCATCCAGCCCCCGGGCCTTCAGCGTGTCGAGCACCGATCCGACCAAGGAGTCCACCTGGCAGACAAAGTCGCCATACCAGCCGGCTTGGGATTTGCCACGGAACTCGGGGGTGGGCATCCAAGGCGTGTGCGGCCCCGTCAGAGGGAAGTAAAGGAAAAACGGCTGCTCCTTCGTCTGGGCTGACAGGTAGCCGATGGCCTGCTTTTGCAATTCGGGCAGCACCCCTTCGTGCGTGAAGCCCTCGCCCAGCGCCCCGGCCCGCCAGAAACCCCCGCCGCCTTCCCGACGCATCTTGCTGGCGCCGATGGTCCCGGCAAGCGGCGTCTTCAGGCCGCGGTTTTCCAAAAAAACATAGGGGGGCATGTCCAGCGAGGCGGAGATGCCAAAGTACCGGTCAAAACCCACATCCAGCGGCCCGGGCGTGAGCGGTTTGGCGAAATCGGTTTTCTCCCCATCCTGCAGGCCCAGGTGCCATTTGCCCACGCAGCAGGTGGAATAGCCGTTGGCTTTCAGGTGACTGGCCAGCGTGGGCCGCCCCGGTTCAATCAGCGCGGGGGAATAGCCCTGCAGCACCCCGGATTTCAGCTTGCCCCGCCAGGAATAGCGCCCGGTCAAAAGTCCATACCGGGTGGGAGTGCAGACGCCTGACGGGCTGTGCGCGTCGAGGAACCTGCGGCTTTCCCTGGCCATCTGGTCCATGCGCGGCGTGGGGATGCGGCTGGCTGCGTTGTATGCGCCCAGGTCCCCCCAGCCCATGTCGTCGGCGAGGATCACCACGAAATTGGGTTTGACCGAGGGGGCATGGGTGGAAGCCATGGCCCCAAGGAGCATCGAAAACAAAACCATCATGGTTCCTTCCATCCTTGCACCGGGCCCGCCAGAGGCGGTGTTTCAAAAAACTTGCCGTTTTCCTGCATCCGCGGGTCGCCGGTTTCTTCCAGGGTTTTCAGCAGGCGTTCGCGCAGGTTTTTTTGGATGCCCTCGAGCGTCTTGTCCCCGGCTCGGTTGCGCATCTGGTGCGGATCATCCGAAAGGACATACAACTCCTCGGCGGGGCGTTTGCCGTACGCATGGTCGAAGAAGGGCTTGCCCTGGTCGGTGTCGCGGTTGAGCACCAGCCACGCCTTGGCCGGGCCTGCATCCTCGTCGGACAGCGTCACGCCGGTGTTGTTGGCCAACTTGTCCCAGGTGGGGGTGCCACCCTGCAGTTGGCGGGGATCCCCCAAAGGCCACCGGTCGGGGCGGAAATTGATGATATAGAGGTGGTCCTTGGTGCGGATGGCCCGCTGCGGGTAGGGCAATCCGCCATCACGCGCGGTGGGGTAATGCCGTTCCCGGCCGATGAAGACCGCGTCCCTAGGCATTGTTTTGCGGTCAATGTCCCCGGATCCGTTGATCACCCCCAGCGACTGCAGGCTGTTGGCCGTCATGGTGGCCGGTGGCTTCACACCCGCCATTTCCAGGAAGGTGGGGGCAAGGTCGGGCAGGCTGACCAATGTGTCGCTCACTTTGCCTTTTTCCACCCCTGGGCCCCGCAAGGCCAACGCCACGCGGGAACCGAAATCGTACAGGTTGCATTTGCCATGGGGGAATCCGGGAGGTCCGTGGTCGCCGCTCATCACCACCAGGGTGTTGTCCAATTCTCCTGCCTTTTCCAGCGCGTCGAGCAACTCGCCGGCATAGGCGTCCAGGGCCTGCACCTCGCCCAGGTAGTCGGCAAAGTCCTCTCGCATTTCAGGAATGTCCGGAAGGAAGGGGGGTAGCTTTCCCTTCAGGCTGTCCGGGTCGATTCCCCAAAGCGCCTTGCCCGATCCCTTCACCCATTTGCGGTGCACATTGGTGGGGCCGAACCAGTATCCGAAGGGGGCTTGGGCGGGTCTTTTGGCCAGAAAATCCTCAAAGTTGCCGCGGACTTCACGCAGCAAGGTCTTTCGGCACGAATCAACTGAATTGCCGCTTTTCACCTGGTCGGTGCCGAATTTGGAAAAGCTGTTGAAGCGCATGCCGGCTTTCTGGAAGCCTGGCACCGGTCGGCCATAGGGGATGTCCGCCGGGTTGCCGGGGCTCCAAACCTTGCCGGTTTTTCCCATGTGGTAGCCCGCCTGGGTGAGGAGCCGCGGGTAGGTTGGGATGCTTTCATCCCACACCGCCCCCTGCAAAATCGCGGCCCGTCCGGTGCGCCAGAAATGCTGCCCGCTCAACAGGGCGCTGCGGCACGGTGTGCAACTGGGCGCCGAGACAAACGCCTGGCGGACCAGCGTGCCTTCCCGGGCGATCCGGTCGAAGTTCGGGGTTTTCACCACATCGTTGGGTGAGCCCGGGCCGTCCAGTTTGCCATAGGCGCTGGCGAAGCGCCCCCAGTCATCCGCGAAAATAAACAGCAGATTGGGGCGTTTGGGTTCGGCGGCCGAAACCGGCAACGCCAGCAGACTGATGGCCAGCCAGGCCGGAGCGATGAAACGGATCATGGTTTGAGCTTGCCCTCCATGTGCTCCAGAAGGCGAGAAGGATTTTCCTTCACCCGGGCGGGAAAAGTGGTGGCCGGGCCCAGCGCTGCGCGCAGGGATGTAAGCTCGCCCCGAATTTCCGGGCTCAATGAATCCAGGGCATCCAGCGCCTCCAGCGACAGGGCGAATCCATGTTCGGGCCCGTTGACATGCTGACGCAGCACCTCGACGGCCCTGGCCCGGGAGGGCTGGTCAGTTTTTTGGTTCTTGGCCAAAGCGCTGGCGGCGGCAATGCGAATGGACCGATGGGGGTCTTCGAGCATTTTGAGAAGCGCGTTTTTCTCGCCAGACCAATCCAGACTGGGCCTTGCTATCACCCCGATGGCACCCCAGTACCTTGCAACCGGATGCGTGTCTGTTAGCAGGGCCGCCACCTGCTGTTGGTCCGCCGCTGACCGGCCGGCTGCCAGTCCCGCCCAGGCCTGGATTTTATCCACAGGATAACGGCGCGCATCCGCCGCCCAATCCAGCGCGGGCGCGTTTTGCCGCAGGCTTTCCAGCAATCCTTCCGGCATCAATCCCACATCCCTCGATTCGGTCAGATGCCGGGCCAGCCTTTCGCGCATCAAGGTCAGGGTTTTGGCGTGGCCCTGGTCGGCAGCCAGGTTGCGTACCTCGTGGGGATCGCTTTCCAGGTCGTACAGTTCCTCGGGCTCCCGCTGTTCCCAGAATCGTGACTGGGCCGCATCGCATTTTCCCGCGTCGAAATGCGCTTTCCACAAGCGGGTGGTCGGTGTTTCGAACTGGTAGGTGACATGCTGGCCGTGCGGCCGGTGCAGGTGGTAGTTGCGTATGTAGACAAACCGTCCATCGCGGATGCTGCGTGCCAGGTCGATCCGTTCGTCCATGCGCGAACGGTACCCAGGAAGAAACTCATGGCGTTTGTTGGACTGCCCGCCCAGGAAGGGCAGTCCGGGTAGCCCCGGGGGTGTTTCAGCGCCGCAAATGGACCAGACGGTGGGGGCCATGTCCACAAAGCCGATGAGTCGGTTATCACGGGTTCCCGGTTGGCTGTCAGGCAGCAGCCTTGCTTTCCACTTCTCCGGTATCCGCACCAGCAGGGGCACATGCAGGCCCGAATTGCCTGGCCAGCGCTTGCTGCGTGGCATGCCCGATCCGTGATCGGAAAAGAAAAAGACCACCGTGTCCTGATCCAGCCCGGCCGATTTCAACTCGGCCAGCTTGTTGCCAACCCAGCCATCCATGGTGGCGATGTTTTCGTAGTAGCGGTTCCAGTCCTGGCGCACGCCGGGCAAATCCGGGTGGTAGGGGGGCAGGGGAACCTTGTTGCTGTCACCCTGCGGGGTCACCTTGGCGTTGCGGATCTGGCTCTCGTGCGTCTGGGTGTTGTTGAAAACCGCGAAGAATGGCTGGCCCTTTTTGCGGTTGCGGTAATGGGCCTTGTTGGAGCTGGCGTCCCAGATCCCCGACAACGGCACGTTGTAATCTTCTTTGCTGTTGTTGGTGCAGTAGTAGCCGGCTTTCCGGAGGACAGAGGGCAGGCTTGGGGTTCCGGCAGGCAGCGGCACCATGGACCGCATCGGCTCGGCACCCACGCTGGTGGCATACCGCCCCAGGATCAACCCCGTGCGGGCCGGCGCGCAAACCGGCGCATGCGACCAAACCCGGGTGAAATGGATCGACTCCTTTGCCAGAGCATCCAGGTGCGGCGTTCGCGCGAACGTGTCCCCGCAGAATCCCAGATGGGGGCCCATGTCCTCGCAGGTTAGCCAGAGGACATTCGGTCGATCCGCCCCAGGAAGGAGGAGGAAAGTGGCCAGGATCAGGCTGCTCATGCCGTGCCTCGGTCCCTAGGTGGTGCAAGGCCTCCATTGTCCATGGATGAGCCGGCTATGGAAGGGGATAAACGAAAAACCCCAGGCCCCGGGGTGATTGGCAAGTTACAAATGCATGATAAAGCCGGGGTTTCGGGCCCGGCGCCCACTTGGACCGCCACCTATTCACTCAGAATGACAAGGTTTATTGGGTCCTTAGAAGCGTCGGCTGCGCTGTTGCAGGTATTCCAGAAGGGCGGTGCCGAAGTTGAT
>JAFMJU010000267.1 GCA_017853285.1 Gemmataceae bacterium | reverse complement strand
TGATGGCGATGGTGGGATCCACCGCGGTAAGCGACTCGAAGTCGCGCGGCTTGTACTCGTTGGCGGGGGCGTTCTCGATCTGGTCGATACGACCCAGACGGGGCCCCTGGCCACGAGCCGGGCGCACCACCCCGCGGATATGCAGCCCCTCGCGCAGCTTGTGCGCCTGGATGAGTTGCTGCGGCACGAACGGGTCGGAGGAAAGGGGTTTCAGGCCCCGCTCCATCGAGCGCAAGAATCCGTGGCCCTTGGGCGACATCTCCAGGACGCCATCCACCTCCAGCCAGCTCGATTGGGCAGCCGCGAGATCGCCGTTGAAGGCCGGATCAAAATCCGGGTCAACCGGGGGCATCGTTCCCGGCAAGCCATCCAGGTGGTTGTGCCTGGGGCCGGACCGATTCGGGGGCTTGGGCCCCTTGCGCTTGGGCTGCTGGTGGTACGGGTACGGGGAAGGCGAACCCACCCCACCCTTGTACCGGGCCCTGCCGCCGGGGCCACCACGACCGGGTCCGGGCCGTCCTGGCCCGCCGCGCTTTCCGGGATTGGGATTCATGCTGGTTCCAGAGTAGCCTTGATACATGCTTGAACAGATCGCCTGGGAGAGGAAAAGTGAAATACCTTGAAAAAACGGTCCACCCGGGCCCACTATCGCATCAGACCTTGCGGAACGGGGTTTCTATCTCAAAGGTGCCGTCTTCGAGCTTGGCGAGGGTGTAGTCGCCGAACAGGTTGGGGGATTCCTTCTGCAGGATCCTCAACATCGCCACAGCCACCTTGCGAATCTCGTCCTCGGCGTGGCGACTGCCACGCATTTCGAGGAAGTGACGCAGGGAACGGCCGTTTGCGGTCACAAAAATCTTGGTTTCGGTGGCGTTTGGCAGCACGCTGCGCGCCGCCTGCCTGGCTTTCTTCCGCCGGAGCGTCCGGTCCGGCTCGTCCGCGAACTTCTCGGACAAAATATCCACCAGCTTGCGGTACCCGTCATGGGCCGCCTGCACGGTCTCCTGAAAGATCTGGTGCGCGGCGGGGTCGTCGGCGATGCAGTCCGGCTCGACATACTCCGCCACCGACTCGTCCACATAACGCTGGCTGAGCTGGGAATACCCCATGCCCGCCCGGTGACGGACCAGTTCGTGGGTGAAGGAGCGGCTCACCCCGGTGATCAGGAAATTCCAGACCGCATGCTCCAGCACCGAACCGTGCCCCACCTCAAGGATGTGGTGAATGTAGGCCTGGTTGCCGCCCGGACGGGGCTTGGCAAAGCTCATGTAGCAGACGCGGCCAGCCACCTCCACCAGATGCTCGCCGGCGACATCGGTGTCGGTCTGCCACGCCACGCCGTGGTCGGAAAGAAAACGATCCACCTCACCCTGATCGGTGGATTGCCTGCCTAGCAGGTAAATTTGGGGGTCTCTGAGGATCCGCATCAGATCTGCGGCAACCTTTCAACTTGGGATATCCGGTAGCCATCCTGGCACATCACCAGAAGCCGGCCGGGGAATTCTGAATAAGGGCAAAGTGCAGGATGGCTAGGGCTTGCTGACTGCCATACCCATCGAACTAGGGGATCAAGCCGCCCAAGGGCAAGCTCGCATATCCCGCAAGAAATCGTCTTTGCAATTTAGAATGTGTAGCACCCGATAAAATCAATGCTACTTTTCTGTTCATTACAGTTTATGGGCCTTTGAGGCACTGTCAACCATCCGGCAGGCGATTTCTGTGCTTTCAAGGGCCATTCAGCCGGGAAAACTGGTCCCGGCTTGTTGATTTGGCCGATTGTGCTATGGTGGTTTTTCGCGAAATTAGGTTAATAAGCAGGCTTTTCCACCCCAAGTTGAAGGGCCTTCAGCCAGGAATATCGAGCCATGAAGAAGTCAATCCACCCCGAATATGTCGAGGCCTCGGTCGCCTGCGGTTGCGGCGCCAAGTTCACCACCCGCAGCACCCGCAAGAACATCGCGGTTGAAATTTGTTCCTCCTGCCACCCGTTCTTCACCGGCAAGCTGAAGTTCGTGGACACCACCGGCCGGGTGGAGCGGTTCACCAAGAAATACGGCAAGTGGGCCGGCAAGTCAGAAGCCACACCCGAAACCAAGTAATCCGTTTTCGCAACGGTTTTCCCCAATGCGCGTCCGGTTTCCGGGCGCGCATTGCTTTTGCCTAGCTTCAGATATAATCACTGTTTACAAGCCCATACCCCCTTTCCGGTAACCGTCCGCACCATGCGTGAAGCTTTCGAGGCCGCGCGAACTCGTCTGGCTGAAGTGGAAACCCTCCTGGCCGAACCGGCCGTTGTGGCTGACCGCAAACAGTTCAGCCAGCTGTCACGCGAGCATGGCAGCCTCAGCAAACGGGTGACCCCCTACCTGCTGTTTCTCGAGGTGGAAAAAAACCTGGCGGACGCTGAGGCCCTCGCCGCCTCGGGCGACAAGGACATGGCCGAGCTGGCCCGCGAGGAACTGGAAACCCTGAAACCCCGCCACGAGGAACTCACCCGCCGACTGGAGGACCTGCTCCTTTCCGGCGAGGAAGATTTCGACCGCTGCATCATTGAAATCCGGGCCGGCACCGGCGGCGACGAGGCCGCCATCTTCGCCGGCGACCTGTTCCGCATGTATTCCATGTACGCCCGGGCCAGGGGCTGGGGGGTGGAGGAAATCTCCTTCAGCCCGGGTGAAATGGGCGGCTTCAAGGAGGTGGTCTTCGCCCTCACCGGCGACGGCATGTGGGACTGCATGCGCCACGAGAGCGGCGGCCACCGCGTCCAGCGCGTGCCCAAGACCGAATCGCAGGGCCGCATCCATACCTCAGCCGCCACAGTCGCGGTGCTCCCCGAGCCCGACGAGGTGCAGGTGGAGATCCGCGACGAGGACATCGAGTGGGAGCGCATGCGCGCCGGCGGCGCCGGCGGCCAGCATGTGAACAAAACCGAGAGCGCCGTGCGCATCTGGCACAAGCCCACCGGGCTGGAAGTGAAGTGCCAGGACGGCCGCAGCCAGCACAAGAACTACGATACCGCCCTGCGCATCCTGCGCACCCGGCTGTACGAGTACCAGCGGGAGAAACTGCACAACGAACGGTCGGAGATGCGCCGCAACCTGATCGGTTCGGGCGACCGCAACGAGCGCATTCGCACCTACAACTTCCCGCAGAACCGCATCACCGACCACCGCATCGGCCTCACCCTCCACAATCTTGACCTGGTGATGGAAGGCCAGTTGGATGATGTGTTCGCCCCCCTAAAGGCCCACGACAGGCAGGAGCGGCTGAAGCTGGCCGGCCTCGGGACCGGCGGCAAGGCCTGACCCCATGACCGCCACTCCCGAAAGCTGGACCGTGGCCCGTTTGCTCGAATGGACCACCGGTCGCTTCAAGGAAAGGGGCATCGATTCACCCAGGCTGGAGGCCGAGATCCTGCTGGCCAGCGCCTTGGGCATCCGCCGCATCGACCTTTATGTGGGCCACGACCAGATCGTGGACGATGCGGGCCGCGCCCGTTTCCGCGACATGGTACGCCGCCGGCAGGAGGGCTGCCCCACCGCCCATATCGTGGGCAAAAAAGAGTTTTACTCCCTTGATTTTGCTGTTTCACCGGCGACGCTGATCCCCAGGCCCGACACCGAGCTGCTGGTGGACGAGGCCCTCCGCCAGGCCAAACCGCTAACGGATCCCCTCATCGCCGATATCGGCACCGGCACCGGCTGCGTGGCGGTGGCGCTGGCGCACCGCCTTCCCAAGGCGCGGATCGTGGCGGTGGACATCAGCCCCGAGGCGCTTGAAACGGCCCGCGGCAACGCCACCCGTCTGGGGGTGGCCGACCGGGTCGATTTCCGCCTGGGCGACCTGCTGGCCCCGCTGGCCGGCCTGCGGCCCGACCTGATCGTGTCCAACCCTCCCTACATTCCCACGGGGGATATCGCCGGGCTGGATCCCGGGGTGCGCGACCATGAGCCGGCGCTGGCGCTGGACGGCGGCCCCGATGGGTTGCGGGTCATCGAGAGGCTTGCGGAGCAGGCGCTGTCCCTCCTGGCGCCGGGAGGCAGGCTGCTGGTTGAAATCGGGGCCGGTCAGGAGGAGGGTGCCCGGGGTGTGCTCACCCGCGCGGGTTTCACGGTCGAGTCGGTCCGCAAGGATGGCGGCGGCCACCCCAGGGTGGTGCGCGCCGGCAGGCCGTCAGCTCCCGCCCAGTGACGACGCCTCGTCGGTGCGTATCTGGCCGGTGATCCGGTTGTAGAAGATCTTCTTGGCCTTCAATTCCTTCGGCTTGGCCCCCGGTTGCGTCTGGTAATACAGCACCGCCGGGTCTACGGCCGAGCCGTGGAAGATCACCTGCCCCTTGGCCTCGTCGTAGGTCACCAGCTCCCCGGCCCCCGAATACCCGCGCGACTGCACCACCACGCGGCCCCGGGCCCGCATCTCCTGGTGGGTGACGCCGTTCTCCTGGTGGCTGAGCACATCCAACTTGTCGCAGCGCAAGTAAAGCGCCTCGGCGGGCATGCTGTCGAGCACCTTGTCGATGTCGATCTCGACATTCGGGTCCTCGCACGGGAAGTTCAGCACGCGGACATTCTCGAGGAAGCTCGCCTTGTTCTGCCGGGTGTTGCTGCCGAACATGCTCTTCTGGAAGCTGACATAGGTCATCTTCAACTGCTGTTTGTCGGTTGTCGGCGCCTTCGGCTTGGCCGCGCTGGCGGTCACGCCGGGCGCCATGGGGGGCGGGGTCGCGCCGGGGGGCCCTCCGGACAGGATGGAAGGTTCCGCGCCGCCGCGCTGCAGCACGCGCACCTCGCCGGGGCCCGAGGCACGGATCTCGCTGTTCTTCTTGACTGGGGCGTTGGGCATCGGCGACACCGGTTCCTCGTCCCGCTCCACCTGGTTCATCGACAGGGTCACCGCCACGATGCGCTGGTACCTCTGCAGCTTGCCGTTCTCGCGCACCGAATCCTCCACGCGCACCCGCTGGTCGCAGACCAGGTTCTGCACATGGGCGCCCTTGCCACCATTGCGCAGGGAGATCGGCTTGTCGAAGTAGACCTGCAGCCCCTGGCATGCCAGCCTGGCCTGCTCCTGCTCGGCCTGGATGCCGCCGTGGAACTCGGCGTATTGCCCGTTGAGCAGCATCGATTTGTTCCAGTGCACCTCCATGGGCACCGGCTTGGAAAGCTTGTCCCCCTGGAAGTTGGTGAGCGACTCCATCTGGATCGCCCCGATGCCGGTGACCCACACCTTGTTGGCGGCCTCGTCGATGTTCACCTCGGGGCCGACGATCAGCTTGCGGTCCATGCGCAACTGGGCCAGATCGCCCGTCACGGTGAGCAGGTTGCCCTCGGGCGAACCGGTGAGCTGGAGTGTCTCTCCGCGGATGTCCAACCCCTTCTCGTCGGGGCGCAAGGGCTCCTGGCGCACCTGGACGGTGCCCTCGCAGCGCAGGCGATCGAGGCGGTCCTTGTTCTCCATGCGGAAAATCCAGGCCTCGATCGACCGGGCCGTCAGGTCCAGCGGGCGCGGCGGCGCCTTGGGATCCTTGTTGCCCAACCCAAGGCCGAAGGTGTCCCTGGGCTGATTCGCGCCGGCCGGGCCGGCGGCGGCTGGAGCGCCGGGCACCGCCGGGCCAGATTGTATCGTTGGGCCGTTGACCACCAGCGGCGCGTTGGGCGAGGGCATCGGGGGAAGCACCTTTTGCGGCGCTCCCGGCGCCGTG
>JAFMJU010000266.1 GCA_017853285.1 Gemmataceae bacterium | reverse complement strand
CCCCGGACAGGGCTTCTATCAAACTCTTCGGGAAAAATTGAATTGGGGAACCACCCCCAATTACAGGGAAGAGGACTCCCGGGGCAGGGAATAGCGTTTGGGCACCCTAAACCCTTCCCCAAAATGCACTTCCCCCAGGCTGACCACTTCCATGGCGGGGTATTGCTTCGCTAAGATATTTGAGATTCATCCCTTTTGGGGAACAGGTCCATGGCAGCGCTTTTGATCGTTGTGCTTTCAGCTCTGCAGGGTGTTTTGGCGCTCCCCTGGCTTTTTGCCCTCGAAATCATCGGGGGAAGGGACAAGACCGGCAAGGTTCGGTCAGGTTGGCTGGTGGAATCGATCGTGGTCGTGGGCATGGCCACCGCCCTTTTCGCCGGGCTGCTGTTTTTTGTCCCAAATCCAATCATGGCAAGGGTTTTCGGTTTCATCCTTCAAACCCAACTGGTGCTGGCTGTGGCCATCTTGGCCCCTTGGGCGCTGGGTTATTTCTGGCCCAAGGGCGCGGCCATCGCCTACGCAGCCTTCCGCGAAGGGGTGCGCCAACCCATGTTCGCCCTGCTCATGGGTGGAGCCTTGGTTGCTCTTCTGGTTTCGCTGGTACTGCCCTACTTCACATTTGGCGAAGATTACAAAATGATGTACGAGCTAGGCTTCGACATCATCATGTTCGCCAGCCTGGTTTTCGCCTGTATCGCGGCCAGCATGTTCATCAGCGAAGAAATCGAGGGGCGAACGGCTGTCACATTGCTCAGCAAGCCGGTTTCCCGTTTTGATTTCCTGGTGGGCAAATTCGCCGGCATCCTGATGGCCGCGTTTCTCATGCTGTTCGTCCTCGGCAGCATGCTCCAGGGCTTCCTCGTGATTCGAACCTGGATCGAGAAAATGGATCCCGTTCCCCCGCCCGCCTGGTATTTGGCTTCTTTGGCAACACTTAGGCCAAACGGGGCTCAACAGGTAATCTTCTCCGAAATGGCCATCTGGTTCCAACTTTCGCAAGAGGTGCTCGCCAACCTGGTGCTCTGCTTCTGTCAGGTGGGCGTGATGACCGCCCTGGCGGTGGCCTTGTCCACCCGGGTTCCCATCACCGTCAACCTTCCGGTGGTGGCAACCATTTTCCTCCTGGCGCACCTCGTTCCCGTGGTGGTGGAGATGACCAGCGCCCAGGCTGCCGACCAGGGTCAATCCGGTGGCGTGCTGGCCCTACTCAACTTCACCGGCCAGGCGTTCTACGCCATCCTGCCCGATCTGGAACTGTTCCGGGTGAGTGTTGCCGTGGTGGGTGACTCCCCGATCCTTCCCGGAATCTACTGGACCCATGTGCTCTGCACCCTGTTGTACGCCCTCATTTACATGGCGGTGCCCCTCATGCTGGGCCTGCTTTTATTCGAGGGGCGGGATGTCGGTTGATTAAGGCCAGGCCGGAGGGGAGATCTTTCCCTCCGGCTTTTCCCACGGATGGGTCTGGCCGTTGAAACGATGAACCTTTCGGACAGGGGGCCCCTTTGATGGCCCGACAGGCGCAGGATCGCCCCAGCGAAGCCCCTTCTCAGCCGGAGGCCCTCAATCGGGTTTTGGCTTTCCTTCAGTTCGAATCGGGTGATGCGACGCCGGCCCGCATCCTTTCGGTGCTTTCCGTCCTTCCGCTCACCCTTTTGGTGGTGGTGGTGGGAATCGGGGCCGAATGGCTCACCCGGGGTGGCCACATCCCGGCGCTCCAAAACCAGACCACCGCCTTCCAGCAGGAGTTCGGTGGGCAAGTCTCCTACGGCCAGTGGGTGGACACCCAACTGGAGGCTTTGGCTCCCCAAAAGACACCGTGGGATCCGGCCGCAGACCTGGGCCTGGCGGGCTTGGCGGTCAACGCCCGGGCCTGGAACCGGGTTTCATCCCCGTTTTGGACGGCCATGAACTGGGCCATTCCCTTTGCCAGCGAGGGCGACCCGGACATCCTGACGGTCCCCCCACTGCTGGTTTCCCTGGGCCTGATTTGCTTCAGCCTGGTGGTCACCTGGATCATCCTGCATACGGTGTCCGAATTGTCCGCGGCACGCGCTGCCAGCGGGGTGGCCACACGCTTGCGCCTGGCCGTGTACCACCACGCCATCCGCCTGGGTGATCCGGATTTGGCGGGAGCGGACGCCAATGCCATGTTTGCCCCCCAGCTCAACCTGGTGGAGGAAGTCCTCCGCCGCCTGCAGGGTGCCCGGAACCGCTGCCTGGCGGGCATCGTCGCCTTCGGAATACTGGCTCTGGTCATTGATCCCTGGTTGGCCCTGGCCGGCCTCGCCTGCCTCGGTCTCACCTGGGCGATTGCAATGATCGTGCGGGAAAACACTCGCTCCCGCGCCTCCCACCGCGAAAACCTGGCCCGCCAATCGCTCAAGCTGGTCCGTGACAGCGTCAACCAGTCGCGACTGATCCGGTCCCTGGGGATGGAGGTTCCACAGCATGTGAAGGTGGAGCACTGGCTCGATGGCGCCGAGCTCGCCCACACCGCCAGCCGTCGGGCATTGGCGCTGGGTTGGTTGATGGTCGCCTTGGCCGTAACGGTGGTGGGTTCCGCCTGGCTTTTTCTGGCCGCCTGCGAGGTGCATGCCCGCGTCGTCGAAGCCGGCCTCGCCGCCGTCCAGGCCACGGCGATGGGCGGCTTGATGATCTGGATGCGGGGTTTGGGCAGGATCCGCCGCCAGGCGACGGAAGCTTCCTCCGCCGCCGCCGACATCCTGGCATTCCTCGACAAAAGGGCCGTCATCCTTCCCGCGGGACAGCAGGAGAAAATAGGGCCGCTTGCCGAAGCCATTGAGTTCGACTGCGTGACCGTGGCTGACAAGGAGCGCCAGCTCCTCGACCAGGTCTCCCTGATCGCCCCGGCTGGCGAACGGACCGCCCTGGTGGGCCTGGATTCCGCCCAAAAGCAATCTCTGATGCTCCTTCCGGGCCGTTTGATCCAACCCCTTTCCGGGGAGATCCGCTGGGATCGGCTCAATTTGAAGCTGGCGGATCTTGCGGTCCTGCGCAGGCAGGTGGCCGTGGTTTCCGGCAGGGATCAACTGTTCCATGGCACCATTTTGGAAAACATCACCGCCGGCGACGCATCCATCACCCGCGAACAGGCGGAGGAGGCCGCCAGCCTGGTTCGTCTCGATACCCATGTCCGTTCGTTGCCAGCGGGCTATCAGACTGTGGTGGGCCCGCACGGCCGCGCGCTCCCCCGGGAGGTTTGTTTCCTGGTAACACTGGCCCGTGCCTGGCTGAGGAAGCCATCCCTCTGGTTGGTCGAGGAGCCGTCGCCTGATCCGGCGAATGACTGGGCCGACATGCTCGATGACGCGATGGGGCGCGTCCTTCCGGGACAATCGGTGATCATCTGCCCCAGCAGGCTGCCCACTCTGGCCGCAAGCGACCGCATCGTGGTGATGGACCGTGGCAAGGTGAACGCGGTGGGCACCCACCAGACCCTGTCGGCTGACAACGCCCTATACCGCCACATGCTCCGCGCGGGCTTTTGAGAGAAAAAACGGGGCTTTCATCAGGTCCCAGTACCCCTCTGGCCCCGGGTCAAAAATCCCGCAGGACCGGGGTGATTTCCGTTTGCGGGTCGCCCGTCACCTCCACCCTTCCATCCGGGTGGACGAAGACATTCACCTCGCTCCGCACGCCGAAGGCATCCTGATAGATCCCGGGCTCCACTGAAAAACAAGTGGCGGGCATCACCAGTCTTGTCTCATGGGTTTCCAGGTTGTCCATGTTGGCGCCGTTGCCGTGCGTCTCCCGACCAATGCTGTGCCCGGTTCGGTGGCAGAAATAACGGCCCATCCCGGCCGCCTCGATCACCTCCCGGCAGGCGTCGTCCACCTGGTAACCCATGAGCTTCTCGCCACGGCTGAAGGCTGACCGCACGCGCTCGATTGCCGCGTCCCGCGCCCGAGCCACCACATCAAATATTGCCGAGTAGACCGGCGGCACGGTGGTTCCAATGAAGCAGGTGCGGGTCAGGTCGCTGTAGACGCCCTTGGGATGGTCCACCTTGGCCCACAAGTCCACCAGCACGAAATCCCCATCGCGGATAATGCCCGGATTTTTCGCGTCCGGCGAGTAATGGGGATCCCCTGAATGCGGCCCCACCCCGACGATAGGCGGATGGTCGCAGGTCACTCCATGTTGCTTGAAAAAGGCCATGATTTCGTTCTGGATTTCCGTCTCGGTAACCTCCCCCCTCGAACGCACCGCTTTCGCCATGGCGGCGAAGGCGTGGTCGAAGGCCGCCCTGGTCACACGGGTGGCCCGCAGGTGCAGGTCCCACTGTTCGGCGTCCCACCGGGCCTCGAATCTCTGGATCAGATCGCCCGAGGAGAGCACCTCCACCCCCAGGGAACGCACCAGCTCCAGGGTCCCCCCATCCACCCGGCTCACATAGGGATTGCCGTTGCGGGGGCTGTATTCCATGGCGATCCGCCGGGAACCCTTCACCAGCCCGGCGACTCCAGCCTCCAGTTCCTGCCATCGCAGGTACACGGTGCCCGCGCCCGGCAAACCCAACCCCTCCAGGGCAGACTGCTCGATCTGGTGAACAAGCTTGCGCGGTTCACCCCGGGCGGGGATCCAGTAATACCACCGTCGGCTGTGGAACCGGTCGTTGGGGATCCCAAGCACCCTGCGGGCCAACAGGTTCGATCCGCGGAAATCGTACAAAAGCCAACCGTCAAGCCCGGCCTCAACCAGCGCCTCCTGCACCGCCTGGATGGAAAACATGTCGTGCCCCTTTCTGGATGAAAGCCGACCATTAACCGGTTTGTTACCCGGGAACCTTGTGGATGGTGTAGAAAAACAGGGGTGAAACCGCCACCCGATGCCGGCTTAGGCGCCGGGACTTGGAGAATGACGATGACCCCGGAAGACCCCGGTACCGGTTGGGACGCTTGGTGGGGAGAGGGCAGCAACCCACTTACCCCCCTCAGCCTGGATGACCCGAGGCACCCCTTCCACCTCGAGATGATGGCCCACGCCCTCGAGGAGGCTGCCCAGGCCGCCAGGGAGGACGAGGTTCCCGTCGGTGCGCTCGTGGTGTCCCTCGAGAAGGGAATCATTGGCAGGGCGCACAATCAGCGCGAGCAGTTGAAGGATCCCACCGCCCATGCCGAGATGGTCGCCATCACCCAGGCAGGGGCGGCGCTCAATAGCTGGCGGCTGGATCGATGCCTGCTGTATGTGACCTTGGAACCTTGCCCCATGTGCGCCGGTGCCATCGTCCAGGCCCGGGTACCCTGGGTCGTCTACGGCTGCCCCGACCCCAAGGCCGGCGCCTGCGACACGCTCTACCAGATCACCAACGATCCAAGACTCAACCACCGTGCCCGTGTCATCCCCGGCGTCATGGCCGAGGAATGTGCCGGCCAGTTGCGTGAATTTTTCCAGGCCAAGCGGCGATTGGGAAAAAAGTGAAACGAGTCAATCTGGCAAAGGTGTTCCGGGTGGGTCGGTCCTGACGGTTCTGACCACCCGGGCAGGATTGGTCACATCCACTTCCTGGCAACTGCCCTTCCATTCGACTCCAAACCCCTTTCCAAGTGGTAGGTTTCCCGAGGACCCCGCTCCGTCTGGCTGGTGGATGGAACCCGATCATGCAGGCACGAATTTCTCACGCCGCCCTTACCTTGTGGATGGGCCTGCTGTTGGCCGGCGTGTACGCGGTGTCGTCGCTGGCGCAGGTGGTGG
>JAFMJU010000265.1 GCA_017853285.1 Gemmataceae bacterium | reverse complement strand
CTCGGCCCGTCGCCGTCCGCCCCCTTCCCCGCCGCCACCGCGAGGGCCGCGCTGGGTTTGTTTGCGGGGCAGCATTTCCGGAAGGTTGGCAACCCGCATCGCGGTGATCGCCATCACCTGGGATCCCTGGATCAGGTCATCCCACCGGGCCTTGTCGAGCGTGTCACTTTGGGTGTGGTGGGTCAGGTAGTACTCCGCGGGATCCTGATGGAAGGCGAACCCGGGCACGCCTGCCGAGGCGAATGAAAGGTGGTCGGTGCCGCCTTGGGTGCCCACCACCACCTCGACCTTCAGATCCTTCAGGATGGCCAGTTCCTTTTCCAGGACAGGCTTGGCCTCATCGAATCCCTGCAGGGGGATTTCGGTCACCCGGCCGGTCCCGGTGTCGTGCACCAGGGCCATGGAGGTTTTGGCCATCTCGTCCTTGTGGCGCTTCACATATTCCTTGGAACCATGCAGGCCCTGTTCCTCGCCGGTGAACAGGACAAAACGGATGGTGCGCTTGGGCCGGATGCCTTTCTTTGCCAAGGCACCAAGCGCCCGGGCCGATTCGAGCACCACGCTGGAACCGGTGCCGTTGTCGGTGGTTCCCTGCCCAAGATCCCACGAGTCGAGGTGCGCGCCGACCACGATGAACTCATCCGGTTTTTCGGTGCCCTTGATCTCGCCCACGGTGTTGAACACAGTCACCGGGCCGGGAATGGTTTTGGAGATGATTTCCACCTCCACCTGCGGCGGTGGCGCGTCCTTGCGGGTGGCCAGGCGATAGAGCATGGCGTAGTGATCGTGCGTGATGAAGACGCCGGGGAGTGGCTCGTTGGCATCGGCCCGGTCGGTGCCTCGCCAGGATCCGGTCATGTTGAGCAACCCGTGCGGTTTGCCGGAATCGGTCAACAGGCAAGCCGCCCCCTCTTTTTGTGCCATCTCGGTGATTTGCTGGCGCAAACCCATGCCGCCGCCCTGAAACGGCCCCGGCGTCCGGGACCACCGGGTGCGGCCTCTGCCGGGGGTGTGCCTGGGTTTGCCGGCTGATTGGCGGCGGGTGGTGAAACGGGTGGGGTGGCCGGGGCAGGTGCTCCCGCCCCGGGACCGCGTTGGCCGCCGCCCGGGCCCTTCTGGGCCTTGGGCTTGCCGATATCGGTGATGGGAGTGATCTGGGTGGGCTTGGCGAGCATCACCAGGGCGTTTTTCAGTTTGCCTTCATAGGCTTTCAGGTCCTCGGCCTTCTTGGCATCGATGACCACCACGGGGCCGGTGATCTTGCCTTTGGTGCCGGGTGTCCATGCCCGGGCCGCCCCATGGATATCGCGGCCGTTGTCCGGTGAGACGAGGCGCATTTTGCAGGAGCCACGCTCCCATGCAGCGGGGATTTCCCAGGGTTCCAAGGTCACATTTTCGAGGCCGTATGCCTTGAATTTTTCGGCGGCCCACTGATTGGCTTTTTTCAGATTCTCGCTGCCGGTCATGCGGTGGCCGATGACATCACTCAGGTGGGTGAGGTTGGGCTCCACCTCGGCGTGTTGCTTGATTTCCGCCAGGACCAGTTGGTCGATCTCGGCGGGGGTCTTCAGTTGGGGTTTGCCATCTGCCTGGACAGTCGACCTGCCCATGACAACCAGTAACCCGGCACCCAAGCCGAACGAGGCGGCCAATGGCGCACGCCAGAAGCGGTACATACGCGGTCACTCCAGGATGTGTGAGTAAAGAAGAGGAGACATGGAGGCTAAGGCAAAGCTGGGCAGGTTTCAAGGAGGCCCATTGGAAGTGGGAGCTTTCTCACTCCCTTCTCACGTTCCCCTGGTGTTGCCGTACAGGTCGATGTGGAGCCTTGGGGCGTAGCGCCAGCCGCGTTCGAGGCAGGCGCGGGCCACCCAGCCGGAGCGGGAGGCCAGTTCCGAGGGAGTGGTTCCCTGGGGCATCAGCAGGATGCGGGCCGGGTCGGCGGGCGGCAATTGGCCCAGCATCGCGTCAATCTCGGCCAGGTCCGCCGGTTGATGGACGACGAATTTGAGCTGGTAAGGCTGCCTGCGCATCAGGCCAGCCACGATCGAGGGTTTCCAGCGCGCCCGTTCGTGCATCAGGGCGTATCGGCCGCTTTCCTGCGTGAGCGGGGTGCTGCTGGAAAGCTTTGGGCTGATGCTGGCGAGGTCGCAGTTGAGTGGCACCTCCAGTGTGCCAGCCGTCTCGATTGTCACATGGCGACCGGCCTCGCGCAGCGCGTTCACCAGTTCGACCAGGCTGGGCCAGAGGAGGGGCTCGCCCCCGGTGATGACCACATGGTGGCAATCGACATCCAGTACCCGGCTGATTATTTCGGGAGGTTCGTATTTCTCGCCCTCGGGTTCCCATGAGGCGTAGGGCGTGTCGCAGAACCAGCAGCGCAGGTTGCAGCCCGATGTGCGCACAAAGACCGAAGGCGTGCCTGCCAGCAAGCCTTCCCCCTGAATGGAATGAAAAATCTCCGCGATCTTCATGGGCTGTAGGGGAGGGGATCGTTGTGGCCGGCCTCGCGAAAGCCCTTCAGCCGTAACTGGCAACTGTCGCAGCGTCCGCAGGAGCGTCCGTCGGGCCTCGGCGCGTAGCAGCTATGGGTGAGGGCAAGGTCCACCCCCATGGACACCGCCAGCCGGACAATTTCCGCTTTGTCCAGCCGCAAGAGGGGGGCGTGGACCCTGAATCTGCCCAAGCCCTCCACGCCGGCCTTGGTGGCCAGGTTGGCCGTCTGCTCGAAAGCCCGCAGGAACTCCGGCCGGCAATCCGGATATCCCGAATAGTCGATGGCGTTCATGCCGGCGAACAGGTCGAAGCAGCCAAGGGTCTCGGCCCAGGCCAGCGCCAGCGACAGGAACACCGTGTTGCGTGCGGGAACATAGGTGCTGGGGATGTCGGTC
Source organism: Gemmataceae bacterium (assembly GCA_017853285.1). Classification (GTDB taxonomy): domain Bacteria; phylum Planctomycetota; class Planctomycetia; order Gemmatales; family Gemmataceae; genus UBA6894. Next base: position 2,834 of record JAFMJU010000265.1, on the reverse strand, counting down.
ATATGGTCATGGGAACGGTCGAGGGGAACCGGGATGTCGGCGGTGAGGGAAGAGCCGCCGAAGGTTCCGAGGTCCACCCGCACCACGCGATGTTCGGCGGCACCCAGGTGGGCCGCCACCCGGGCCGCGGCCTCCAACTCCACCAGGTGCCTCTGGCCGTAGGCGACGGTGAGCGCGTGGCAGGCGAAACCCTGGTTGCGGGCGATCGCCAACACGGTGCTGGAGTCCAGGCCACCGCTGAGCAATACCACCGCTTTTTTAACCCCGACTTCCAACGCGATTCCCCCGCATCCGGTGCCTGTGCGACCTTGGTTCCGTAAGGATTCAGAGTAGGCGTTCCATTGAAACCTCGCCATGCGTTCCAGCCAATCAGGGATCCAACATGCTGCCCCACCTTTCCCCCGCGGTTGATCCGACGCCTGTTTTTGATCTGGTGCGGGGGAACTTCCAGACCGAACTACTGGCCTGCGGGCAGGAATTGGGCGTTTTTTCCCGTTTGGGACGCGGTGCTGTCACCGAGGAACAACTCCGCATGGAGCTGGGATTGGGCCACCGCCCCTTCACGGTGCTTTTCTGCGCCCTGCGGGCCATGAAACTGGTGCAAGGCCCGCCGGGAGGTGAATTGAGGCTAACCGAGCAGGGGCGATTCTTGGTGCCAGGATATACATACGACATCACAGGATATGTTGGCCTTACCAGTCAGTTGCCGGGTGTCCAGCAATTGCTGGAACGATTGAAGAAAGATGTGCCCACCGAGAACCGGGCCGGTGAGGGGAAAGCCTTCATTTTTCGTGAAGGCATGGAAAGCGCGATGGAGGATGTGGAATCGGCCCGCCGTTTGACATTGGCCCTGTCAGGAAGGGCGGCGATTTGCGCCCCCGCCTTGGCTTCGGTGCTGCCGCTGGAGGGCATCCATTCCCTGGTGGACCTGGGGGGAGGATCGGGGATTTACGCGGCGGCATTGGCCCGTGCCAACCCGCAACTGCGGGTGGCTCTGGTGGACCGCCCCTCGGTTTTGGAAACCGCCCGGGAATTATTGCGGGGTGAGCCTGGTGCGGACCGGGTGGAACTGGTGCCAGGGGACTTGTTCAAGGAATACCCCAAGACGGACGCGGTGCTGCTTTCCAACATCCTGCATGATTGGGACCTGGCGGCCAACCACGAGATCCTGACCCGTTGCCGGGAGGCGTTGCCCGAGGGTGGGCGGGTGTTCATCCACGATGTGTTTTTGAACGACGCCCTGGACGGGCCGTTGCCCGAAGCCCTCTATTCGGCGGCGTTGTTCAGCCTGACAGAGGGGCGGGCTTACAGCCGCGCCGAGTACCGCGGCATGTTGAGGGCCGCCGGTTTTGTCCCCACCGCCACCACCCCACCCACGGCGGTGCATTGCGGGGTTTTGGCCGCCGTGAAGGTGAATTGAGCGACGGTTCAAGGAAAACACCGCAAGACTTCATGCAGAAGCCGACGGATTGAATTAAAATAATTTCGTTGTGCCTGGGATCCCCACCCGGGGCGGATTTATTGTTTCAGACCTAAATCCATGGAATGACCATGCCCCGCCAATTTTTGGCCCTGTTGGCTTTGGTGTCTGTTTTGAGCCCAATTGGAGCCCAAGATCGAGGAGCCGCAGGGAAGCCCCGCGCCAAATTGGCGGTGATGCTGGTCTTCGATCAACTGCGCGCCGACTATCTGATGCGGTACAAGGAACTCTTCGGCCAAGGTGGTTTCAACCGGTTTTTGGACCAGGGGGCCTGGTTCCAGGAGGCCCATTACCCTTACGCCTTCACGGTGACAGGGGCCGGCCATGCCAGCCTGGCGACCGGATGTCCGCCGAAGGTGCACGGCATCCTTGGCAACGATTGGCGTGACCGCGCCACCGGCGACGAGATCTACTGCGCCACCACGGAGCGGGTGAGGAATATTCCGGAAGCCCCACCCCCATCCAGTAGCCAGGGAACCAAGCGCGCAGGGGGCGGGAGCCCCGAGCGCTTGCTGGTGCCCACGGTGAGCGACCTGTTGCGCAAACAGTCCCCCCAATCCCGTGTGGCAGGATTTTCGCTGAAGGATCGCGGCGCGGTTCTGCCGTGCGGCAGGCAAGGTACCTGCGTCTATTTCTGGGACAGTTCCACGGGGCTTTTCGGCACCTCGTCCTATTATCGCGACGCGGTGGCGCCCTGGGTGGACGCTTTCAACAAGAGCCGGCCGGCAGACAAATGGTTCAACGGCACCTGGGACCGCCTGAGGCCGGACCTGGATTACGCGAAACTGGCAGGGCCAGACGATATGGATGGCGAGGGGCCCGGTATCGAACGCAAGCAGGGGCGGACTTTCCCACATCCCTTCCCGACCAAGTCCACCGATGGAAGACCCGACAAGACCTATTACAACGCCCTGTACAATTCGCCCTTTTCGAATGAAATTTTGGCGGATTTGGCCATCCGGGCGATTGCCGAGGAGCAACTGGGGCAACGGGATGTGACAGATTTTCTGGAGGTGAGCTTTTCGGCGAACGATGTGGTGGGCCATTGCTATGGGCCTGACAGCCAGGAAGTGCTGGACACCCTGCTCCGTTCCGACCGCATACTTGCCAGGTTGTTTGCCGAGCTGGATGCCAGGGTGGGGGCTGACAACTGGATCGCCGTGCTGTCCGCCGACCATGGTGTTTGCCCACTTCCCGAGTTGTCGAGGAGGCGGGGGGATGACGGTGCGGTGCGCCTGGATGGGCCCGGGGTTTTCAAGGGATTGTGCGCCCACCTGCGCGAGAAATTCAAACTGGGCGAGAAGGATCAGCCCTTTTACGGGACGATGGATGAGAACATGTATTTCAACCCGGG